>JBCCLG010000026.1:0-17642 GCA_039027015.1 Acidobacteriota bacterium
AACGAAATATTCGACCGTTAACTATCTTCATGATCGCGACGTGCCCAAGTAATTCCGGCGAGAAACGCTCAAACCCGCAACGCCCTGGCCCAGGCGCTCTCGCTCGCCTCGGACCCCGCCCACCTCAAGACCCTCGCGCGAGTCTACGCGCAGGCCTCGTCCTCCTCCTCCTCTTCCGAGGGACGCGTTCGCGCGAGCGCGACGGCGCGAAAGAAGCCAACGACGCGGCGGCGGGTAAATCGGATAGCGCTCTTCGACCATCTCGAGGCCGATGCCGAAGAGCGGTCGCTCGTCGATCATGAACAGGCCGGCGTCGAGCATGCAGAGGCGGTCGTAGTTCGACTGATCCGAAAGATCGACGATCGACTGCACGCGCTCCGCCCACGACGCCGGGCCCAGCAGCACGGCGCACAGCACCACCAGCGCGATGCCGCCCGCGACCGTCCAGCGGGCGCGCAGCAGCACCATCACCCCCAGCGCCACCGCCACCGCCACCCACGCTCCGCGGGTCAGGGTGAGAAGCAGGGTCCACAAGAGAATGCCGAGGGCCAGCCAGGTGATCGGCCGCCGCCAGCCGTCGCCGCTCGCCAGCCGCGCCACCGCCACCAGCGCGCCGATCAGCAGGATGCCGGCGAAGGTCTGATAGTGGGAAAAAGGCCCGACGATGCGGTGATGCAGGCCGCCGGCTCCGGTGAGGAAATACTGGCCGATGCCGATCAGCGCCACGCCGCAGGTCATGGCGAGAATGCCGTCGAGCACGCGGCGCACCTCGTCTTCACCGCGCACCAGGAAGGGCGCCAGAAAGAGCGTGGCGAACGAGAGGAGGTCGCGCAGACCCGAGACGCTGACCGAGCGATCGAGAGAGGTGACCGCGGAGACCACGAAGAAGATCGAATAGAGGCTCACCGGCAGGAAGAGCACGGCGTAAGGCCTGAAGCGCCAGTCGATCGAGCGTCGGTGGACCAGCGCCCACACCGCCATCAGTCCCATGAGCGCGTTCGACAGCGCGATGCCGAACACCGTCACCACGTGGCCGGCGAACAGCCAATATCCCGGGCTCGACCCGCTGGGGACGGCCGACTGAAGACGACGCAAGAGGCTGGTCATAGGAAGCTTGAGAACGCCGGGCCCCGCGCCGGGGCCGGCCCTTCCGCATGCTAGCATTCGCCGCCGCGAGGGGCGCTGATCTCGGCCTCTCTTCGATCGGGCACCGCCCCCCGCAAGCCTCGCTCTCCATCCGCCATCGCGACCCTCTGAGCATCATGAGTCAACTCTTTTGCCGCGCCTGCGGCGCTCCGCTCCGGCATACCTTTGTCGATCTCGGCCTCTCGCCCCTGGCCAACGACTACCGCACGGAGCAGCAGCGCCAGGAGGCCGAGACCTTCTTCCCCCTGCGCACCTACGTTTGCGAGAGCTGCTTCCTAGTGCAGCTCCCGGAGTGGGAGTCGCCCGAGAAGATATTCAGCGACTACGCGTACTTCTCCTCCTTCTCGGAAACCTGGCTCGCCCACGCCCGCGCCTACACCCACGCCATGATCGATCGCTTCGGCCTCACCGCGGAGAGTCAGGTAGTGGAGGTCGCGTCGAACGACGGCTATTTACTGCAGTACTTCCTCGAGCGCGGCGTGCCGGTACTCGGCATCGAGCCGGCGGCCAACGTCGCAGAGGCGGCACGAGAGAAGGGCATCGAGACGCGCGTTGAGTTTTTCGGCGCCGAGGCAGCGACCCGCCTGCGCGGCGAGGGTCGCCAGGCCGATCTTCTGCTCGGCAACAACGTTCTCGCCCACACGCCCTACCTCAAAGACTTTGTTGCCGGCCTCGCCATCCTGCTGGCCGACGACGGGGTGATTACCCTCGAATTTCCTCACCTGCTGCGCATGATGGAGTTGAACCAATTCGACACCATCTACCACGAGCATTTCTCGTACTTCTCCTTCCGCGTCGTGAGCCAGGTATTGGACGACCACGGCCTCGAGGTCTTCGACGTCGAGGAGCTGCCCACCCACGGCGGTTCCCTGCGCGTCTTCGCCGGCCACGGCGGCCGGGCCGTCGGCGAGCGGGTCGCGCAGCTGCTGGAGCGCGAGGACGAAGCGGGCCTCGGCGGGCTCGACGCCTACCGCGGGTTCGCCGAGAAAGTGCGGCGCACCAAGCGCCGGCTGCTCGAATTCCTGATTCGCGCGCGCGATGAAGGGGCGAGCGTGGTGGGCTACGGCGCGCCGGCCAAAGGCAACACGCTGCTCAACTACTGCGGCGTGCGCACCGACCTTCTCGACTACACGGTGGACTTAAGCCCTCACAAACAGGGCCGCTACCTGCCCGGCGTGGGCATCCCCATCCATTCGCCCGAGCGCATCCGAGAGACCCGGCCCGACTACGTGTTGATCCTGCCGTGGAATTTGCGCGACGAGATCATGCGCCAGATGGCCGACGTGCGCGAGTGGGGCGGCCGCTTCGTGGTGGCGATTCCCGAAGTCGAGGTCTTGACGTGATCTTTCACACGCTCGAGATCCCCGGGGCTTTTCTGATCGAGCCCGTTAAAAAAGCCGACCGCCGGGGTTTTTTTGCGCGCACCTACTGCCGTCTGGAGCTCGAGGAGCGCGGGCTCGACCCCACCCTGGTGCAGTGCAACGTCTCGGTCAACGCCAAGAAAGGCACCGTCCGCGGCATGCACTGGCAGGCCGAGCCGTACGAGGAGATCAAAATGGTGCGCGCCACCGCCGGCGCCATCCACGACGTGGTCCTCGACCTGCGGCCGGACTCGCCTACCTTTCTCCAGCACGCCAGCGCCGTTCTGACCCGTGAAAACCGGCACGCGCTCTATATTCCCGCCGGCTGCGCCCACGGCTTCCAGTCGCTCGAAGACGACACCGAGGTCTTCTACCAAATGTCCGAGTTCTACTACCCCGACCACGCCCGCGGCGCGCGCTGGAACGACCCGGCCTTCGAGATTTCCTGGCCCCTGCCGATCAGCGAGATCTCTCCAAAAGACGAGAGCTTTCCCGATTTCCAGCCTGCGCCCGAGTGAGTCGTCCTTGGAATCGACGGTCCCGCGGCTTCACGGGGCGCCGCCCAAGAGATACGCGCATTGACTTTAGAGGCCGAAAATATCGTTTTTGAAGACGGCGCCCTCACCGTGGCCGCCTATCAAAAATTGAGAGCGGAAGCGGGCTGGCATGAGCTTGAGCCAGCCCGCGCTCGCGCAGCGCTCGAACGGTCGATCTTCACCACGACAGCTCGGGTCGGGGAAGAAGTGGTCGGCTGCGGACGCATTGTTGGTGACGGGCAGATTTACTTCTATATTCAGGATGTCCTGGTCACCCCGAACCTGCGAGGACGCGGCGTGGGCAGCGCGCTGATGGGCAGGCTCATGAACTTTCTGGAGGGCGCCGCCCCCAGGAGGTCGGGGGCTTTTTTCGGCTTGATGATAGCCCCGGGCCTTGAAGACTTTTACGCGAAGTTCGGATTTGAACCTTTAGCTGTTGACAGCCCTTTCATGGCGATCTGGAGGAACGGACATTGAAGAACCCAAGAATCGCGCTCCTCTCTGGCTCCTTTCACGAGCAGGAAGCCCATCGGATGATTGCCGCAGCCAGGCAGGAGGCCGTCCGTCTGGGGCTGGAGGTCGTCCACGAGGTCAAGGTCCCGGGGTCGATGGAGAAGCCTCTCGCTCTTCGCTGGCTCCTGGAAAAGGAAGAGGTCGACGCCGTCGCTGTCCTGGGCATCATCGAGCAGGGCGAAACGAAGCACGGCTTTGTGATGGCTCAATCGGTCATCGCGGCGCTGGTCGATCTCGGGCTCGAGCACAACAAGCCCGTGGGCGTCGGCATTCTCGGCCCGGAAATCAAGCCCAGCCAAATCGAATCGCGGCTGGATGGCTACGCCAAGAAGAGCGTCAGCGCCGCGCACCGCATGCTCGAGCTCAAGAAAGAACTCGCCTAAACGTTAGCTTCAGCGGCCCCAAGGGCCCGCCAGGGCGCCGAAATCCCGGGCGCCGCGGGCCTCAGCGATTCTGGAGAATCCCGCTTCCTCGAGGCTGGATCGCCTCCTCGAGAAGCCCGAGAAGACGATCGACCTGCGAGCGGTCGTTGGTGATTCCGAAGCTGAAGCGGATCGCGCCGAGGGCCTCGGCGGGCTCGACCCCCATCCCGAGGAGGGTAGCGCTCGGCTGAGGGGTGCCGGCGTGGCAGGCAGAGCCGGTGGAAACGGCGATTCCCCGGGCGTCGAGCCACAGCGTGAGTTCCTGACCGGAGATGCCGCCGAAGAGAACCAGGCTGGTGTTGGGCAGGCGCTCGCTCTTCTGGCAGAGCACCCGCGCGCCCAGGCCTTTGGGGAAGAGGGTCTCGAGCCCGGCCTCGAAGCGGTCGCGCAGGTCCCGAAGGTGCCGCCGTCTGTCCTCCAGCTCCAGGTGCGCGAGGCGAGCCGCCTCGCCGAGCCCGACGATGGCGGGGACGTTTTCGGTGGAGGCGCGCCGGCCTCCCTCCTGGGGGCCGCCGACCAGCCAAGGGTCCAGCGGCGCCCCGGGCTCGACCCACAGGGCGGCGATTCCCGGCGGTCCGTAGAATTTATGGCCGCCCAGGCTGAGGTAGCTGACGCCCAAACGCTCGACGTTCACCGGTATTTTGCCGATCGCCTGCACGGCGTCGCAGAGCACGGGCACGCCGCGGGCGCGGCACGCGGCGGAGATGCCGGCGACGTCCTGAAGCGTTCCCAGCTCGTTGTGCGCCAGCATGGCGCAGGCCAGGCGGGTGTCGGCGGTGAGGGCGGCCTCGACGACCGGCGCCGCGATTTGGCCGCGGGCGTCGGGTGCGAGGGTGGTGATCTCGAGACCGCGGGCCTGGGCGCGGGCCGCCGCGGCGGTGATCGAAGGGTGCTCTAAGGAGGTGAGGAGCAGGCGCCCTCGAGACTCGCCGCGGGCGGCGGCCGTCTCGATCACGCCGTTATTGGCCTCGGTGCCCGAGGCGGTGAAAACCACGTCCCGCGACTCGGCGCCGAGCAGCTCCGCCACCTGGCGGCGAGCGTTCTCGACGGCGTCGCGGGCGGCCCGCCCCAGCCGGTGGGCGGACGACGGGTTGCCGTGTCGCTCGGTGAACCACGGCAGCATGACGTCGACGACCCGCGGGTCCGTCGCGGTCGTGGCGTTGTGGTCGAAGTAGGATTCGGGGCTCGGGGCGCTCACGGCCTGCTCCCCCGGGGGCCGGGGCGGTGCGCGAATCGCTTTATGGGCCGGGGCCGTAGTCTTGAGCGCAGCCCGACATCGGCCCAGAGGCCCGGGCTTTCGTCCCTCACGGATTGCCGCCAACCGAATTGCATTCTAGGATTTTGCCATGGAACTCTTCCCGATCCATCGCCGCAGCCCGGTGTTTCTCATTCTTTGGTGCCTGCTCCTGGGGCTGGCTGGATCGGCGTCCGCGCAGAAGGACAAGGACGACAAGCTCAACTTCTACGAGCGCAAGGAAGTCATCAAGACGCTGCCGGAGAAATACCAGCAGTGGCTCGACGACGTTCAATACCTGATCTCGACCGCAGAGCTGCAGCTTTTCCTGACCCTCGAGAAGGACTATCTCCGCGACGCCTTTATCGAGCGCTTCTGGAAAGTGCGCGATCCCTACCCGCGTTCGGCGCGCAATGAGCTGAGGGAGGACTACACCGAGCGCCTCCGGTTTGCCAAAGAGAGTTTCGGCAAATTCGTGCACGATGACCGCACCCGGGTTCTGCTCACCAACGGCGTGCCTCATCAGCGCATCCTGATCAACTGCAGGCCCATCGTAGCGCCGGCCGAAGTCTGGTATTACGACGGCAGCCAAACCGTGGGCTGGGAGTTCCTGCTTCTCTTCTATCAAAAGTGGGGCACCGGCATTTACCGCCTTTGGGAGCCGACCTTCGGCATCCAGGACCTGTCCCTCGACGGCACCGCGGTGACCAGCCGGGCGATCAACGACCGCTGCCGCATCGACGAGGCCGAGGCCCTTTTGGCGGCGCTCAATTTTCTCAGCAGCCAGGGAGGCCAGCTGGGCGCCCAAACCCTGCTCGCCCGGGTGGTGACCACGCCCGAGCCGCCTCAGAAAGAGTGGGTGGAAACCTTCGCCAGCTACACCACCGAGTTGCCCAAGGGCGCTCAGACCTTCGAGGCGGAGCTGCAGGTGGGCTATCCGGGGCGCCGGCAAAGCCGCACGGTGGTGCAGGGCGCGGTGGCGATCGAGCCGTCCAAGGTCGCGCCCGTGGTGATGGCCGGCGGCCTGACCGAAACCTACAACCTCCTGCTGACCGGCGAGGTGCTGCGCGAGGAAACGCTTTTCGACTCCTTCCGCTACCAATTCGATTTCCCGAGTAGCGGTCTGCCCGAGCAGTTCCCCCTGGTCTTCCAGCGCACCCTGAGGCCGGGCACCTATACTCTGATGGTCAAAGTGGAGGATTTGGGCTCCAGGGCTTTCTACCGGGAAGAGCGGGTGATCGAGGTTCCCAACGTCGAGAAAGCGCCCCCCGCGGTGCTCGATGAGGAGACGGCGCGGGTTCTCAGGGAAGCGAACGCCACCCTGCGCGACGGCGAGGCCTCGGTGCAGATCGGTCAGCTGATGGGCGAGTGGCAAACCGGCCTGGTGCGCATCGAGGCGATGACCCTCGGCGACGGGATCGACAACGTCACCTTCTCTTTGGACTCACGGCCGATCCTGACCAAGAAGGTTCCGCCCTACAGCGTCGAGCTGGACCTCGGCGACGTGCCGCGGCCGCGCGTTCTGCGGGTCGAGGCCGAGGACGCCGAAGGCGAGATTCTGGCGTCCGATGAAAAGCTGATCAACGCCGGCGATCACCGCTTCGACATCCGCCTCGAGGAGCCTCGGCCCGGCCGCAAGTACCGCCGCAGCCTGCGCGCCGAGGCCAATGTGGTGGTGCCCAAGGGCGAGGTGGTGCAGCGGGTGGAGTTCTACCTCAACGAGGAGAAGGTCTCGACCCTCTATCAGGAGCCGTGGGTGCACCCCATCGTGCTGCCCGAGAGTGAGGAGCTGATCTCCTACGTGCGCACCGTGGCCTATACCCCCGACGGCGCGACCGCTGAGGACATCGTCTTCATCAACGCTCCCGACAACCTCGAAGAGATCGATGTCGAGTTCGTGGAGCTCTACACCCTCGCCCTGGGGCGCGATAACCGCCCGGTCGAGGGGCTGGTGGAGGCCGACTTCTCCGTGCTCGAGGACGGCGTAGCCCAGGAGATCGTGCGTTTCGAGCTGGTCGAAAATCTGCCGATCCACGCCGCGATTCTGCTCGACGTATCGGCCTCCATGGAGGACCGCCTGGAGTCGGCGCGCGACGCCGCGGTGCACTTCTTCCAGGAGACCATTCAGCCGCGCGATCGGGCGACCACCATCGTGTTCAACGATCACCCGAACCTCACCCTCGACTTCACCAACGACGTCGAGGCTTTGTCGGCCAATCTGGCCGGCGTTAAGGCCGAGCGCGGCACCGCGCTCTATGATGCGCTGGTCTACACGCTGTACTACTTCAACGGCATCAAGGGGCAGCGGGCGGTGATCCTGCTCTCGGACGGGCGCGACGAGTCGAGCCGCTTCGACTTCGACCAGGTGCTCGAGTACGCCCACAGGTCGGGCGTCGCCATTTACGCCATCGGTCTCGAGATCCCGCGCAGCGAAATAGACGCCCGGCGAGTGCTTCGGCGGCTCGCCGAGCAGACCGGCGGCCGCACCTTCTTCCCGGACGACTCCGCCGAGCTGCGCTCGATCTACGACACCATCCAGAAGGAGCTGCGCTCCCGCTATCTTCTGGCCTATCAATCGTCGAACACCTCGGATCGCGACGACTTTCGCGCGATCGAGGTCGAGGTCGCGCGTTCCGGGGTCGAGGCGAAGACGCTGCGCGGCTACTATCCTTAGAAAGCGCCCTTCTTCGGGGGCGCACCCGCCCGGGCCGGAGACCCGGATTCGTAGACTTCATTCATGACAAGCCCAGCGCCCGAACCACAGCCGAGACCTCGAATCCGGGACCGCCGGGTCCTCCCACGTCACCTGCCTACGCTTCTCCTGCTGCTGCTGGCGCCGCTCTTCGCCCAGGCTAAGAAGGAGGACGCGCCCCAGGACCCGCGCCTCGCCGCGATGTCCGAGCGGCATCGCGGTTTCCTCGAGCAGGTGGAGCTGCTGATCACCGAAACCGAGCGCGAGGTCTTCTTGGGCATCACCTCGGGCTATCAGCGCGACGCCTTCGTGCGGCGCTTTTGGCAGGTGCGCGATCCCTTCCCGCAGACCGAGCGCAACGAGCTGCAGGAGCGCTGGACCGAGCGCTACAAGAAGGTGGCGGAGCTCTACAGCGCGAGCGACGGCAGCGGCGGCGCCGGCCTCACCAGCGAAAAAGCGCGCATGATGCTCCATCTGGGAGAGCCTACCCAGCGGGTGCGCGTGACCTGCGAGCTGCTGCGCAGCGACGCCGAGGTGTGGATCTACGCCGGGGGGAGCGACCGGGTCGGCGGCTATTTTTCCCTCGTCTTCTACGGCTCGAACGCCGGCGGCGGTAAGTTTCAGCGGCTGTGGCAGCAGCTCGACGGCTGGACGCCCTTTCTCGCCGGCTCGGTGCGGCTGGGCTCGCAGAGCGCTTCGCGAATCGGCCGGCTGGTCGCGGAAGAGTGCCTGCGCGGCGACGATCTGCTGCAGGGCATGGCGACCTCCCTCGACGTGGATAAGGTCAGGCGCGTCATCGAGGTTCCCCAGCCGAGCGGCGAGTGGGCGCAGACATTCATGGCCCGCTCCACCGAGGTGCCGGAGGGCGCGGAGCGGATCGAGGCGCGGGTGGAGACCAGCTTCCCAGGCCGTCACCAAAGCCGCACGGTGGTGCAGAGCCTGGTGCTCCTGGATGCCGCCCAGCTCCAGCTGGCCGAGCTGGGCGATTACCGCGGCTATGACCTTCTGGTCGACGGCGAGGTCCTGCGCCAGGGCGAGCTCTTCGATCAGTTCCGCTACCGCTTCGACTTTCCGTCCACCGGCGCGCCGGG
Organism: Acidobacteriota bacterium; assembly: GCA_039027015.1. Taxonomy (GTDB): domain Bacteria; phylum Acidobacteriota; class Thermoanaerobaculia; order Multivoradales; family J023; genus JAUIJL01. Next base: position 8,996 of record JBCCLG010000026.1, read on the forward strand.
CGAATTCGCCGGCGGCGAGCTGCCGCTCGTGATGCAGCGCTACCTGCGGCCCGGAGCCTACAGCCTGGTGCTCAAGGTCGAGGACACCAACGGCAAGCGCTTTTTCCGCCAGGAGCTGGATCTCGAGGTGCCGCGGGTCGACGCCGTCCGCCGCGCGGTCGCCGTGCGCGCCGACGGCAGCGTGCAGGAGGTGAGCGACGCCGAGCTGGCGGCTCTCAGTGCCGCCGGGGCCGAAGCCGGCACGCCGGCGCGTTCGCTGGTACGCGAGAGCCTCGAGGAGGCCAACGCCAGCATCATGGCCGGCGATCACATGATTCAGATTCGGGCCCTGCCCGACAAGCTCATGGTGGGCAAGCTGCGGGTCGAGGCGCGCACTCGCGGCGAGGGTATCGAGCGGGTGCTCTTCGAGCTGAACGATAAGCCGGTGATGCGCAAGCGCCGGCCGCCCTATAGCGTCGAGCTGGACCTCGGGCCGTCGCCGCGCATCCACAGCCTGCGGGCGGTGGCCCTCGACGCCGACGGCGAGGCCCTGGCCATCGACGAGGTGCCGATCAATGCCGGCCCCCATCGCTTTGACATCCGCCTCATCGAACCGCAGCGCGGCAAGGTCTACAGCCGCAGCGTGCGGGCGCACGCGGAAGTGGAAGTGCCCGAGGGCGAGCAGCTCGACCGCGTGGAGCTCTACCTCGACGACACCAAGGTCGCGACCCTATACCAGCCGCCCTTCGAGCAGCCGATGCTGCTGGCCCAGAGCAGCGAGACCTCCTACGTGCGCGCCCTGGCCTTTCTCAAGGGCGGTGACGTGGCCGAAGACGTTCAGTTCATCAACGCGCCGGACTTCGTCGACGAGATGCGCGTGCAGTTCGTCGAGCTCTACACCTCGGTGGTCGACCGCAGGGGTAACTTTGTGGAGGGCATGGAGCCCGCCGATTTCGTGGTGCTCGAAGAGGGCGAATCCCAGGAAATCCGGCGCTTTGAGCGCATGACCGACCTGCCGATTCGCGCTGGCCTGGTGATCGACACCTCCATGTCGATGGCCTCATCGCTGTATGACGTGGAGAGGGCTGCCTACCGATTCCTCGAGGAGGTGATGACCGACCGCGACCGCGCGGCGCTGGTGACCTTCTCGGACGAGCCGCGCCTGGAGGTGCGCTTTACGGGCGACACTTCGGTGCTGGCCGGCGGGCTGGCGGGACTCGACGCCGAGGGCGAAACGGCGCTCTTTGACGCCATCATCTTCACCCTGCACTACTTCAGCGGCCTCAAGGGCAAGCGCGCGATGGTCGTTCTTACCGACGGTGAAGACTCCTCGAGCCGCTACCCGTTTAGCGACGCCATCGAGTTCGCGCGCCGCACGGGCGTGGCCATCTACATCATCGGCCTCAACCTCTCGGGCAGCAGTCAGGAGGCTCGGCAGAAGCTCTACAGGCTGGCGCGCGAGACGGGCGGCGGGACTTTCATGATCGATAGCGTTCGCGAGCTGGGCCAGGTTTATGACGAGATTCAGGAGGAGCTTCGATCGCAGTACCTTCTGGCTTATCAGAGCTCCAAGCCTGGGGATGAGGGGTTTCGCGAGGTTGAGATTGAGATTCCTGGTCGGCGTGGACTCGATGCCAAGACGATCCGGGGTTATTACCCCTGACGGAGTCTCCCGAGTCTTCTGGGGCGTTAGATTCCTTGCTGTCGGGGCGCTTCGCTCGGCTATCCGACTGGATGCCGGAGTCCTCCGAGTTTGCTGAGGCTTTGGGTCTTTAGCCTAAGGGTGCTGCTTGATCGGCCCTACGCTGCGTCGCCCGGTACTCTCGTCTCGGTCCCCCTCCGAACTCGCGCGGCCATCCGACTCGATGCTGGAGTCCGCCAAGGTGGTGGGCCCTTCGCCACTCTGAGACCGCCGATCTCCTGCGGCATTTCCGCGGCGAGTTCCGCCACGTGCCCGAGTCCGTTTCCAAAGATGGGGCCGCAGCGCTCGGACAGCTCCGGGGGACCGAGCCGAGAGCCCCCGGCTCCTTGTCGCTCCGGGCTCCGGTCGCTGCAGGGCGAACCGTGTCCTCGGCCCGGACGACTTCGGTACTCGGCTCTCGCTCCTCGTATCGATCGTCCGTTTTTCGCTCTAGCCTTCCGGAACTCGTCATCCGCCGTCGTTCGTCTACCCTCTCGAGCCTTCTCTACCCGCCGTTCTCGAGTCGATCGTCCGATTTTCGTCTAACCTCTCGGGTCTTCGTCACCCGTCGCGCTCGCGTTGATCGTCCGATATTCGTCTAGCCTCCCGGGCCTTCGTTACCCGTCGTGCTCGCGTCGATCGTCCGATGTTCGTCTAGCCTTTCGGGTCTTCGGAACCCGCCGTGCTTGCGTCGACCGTCAGACGTTCGCATAGCCTTTTCGGATCTCGTCATCCGTCGTGCTCGCGCTGATCGTCCGACTTTCGCCTAACATCTCGGATCCTCGCCATCCGTCGTGCTCGCGCCGATCGTCCGATGTCCGTCTAGTCTCCCGGGTCCTCCGTCCGCGTCGTCATTGCGTGGGCCGTCCGGTTCAGGCTCTGAGATCTGGGAGCGGCAGCGACCGCCTGGAGCGATCCAGAAGCGCGGGGGAGTGAGCACGAGGCCGAACTTGTTTGAGCAGTCGGTCTCATCTCTGGAGTCGTGCGAGGCATGCTGGTTGAGCGGAAGAAGCTCGCGAGCTGAAGGCAGTCTCGAAGCGGGGAAGAATCCACCTCCTTGGCGGTCACGGGCGTCGAGTCGGAAGCCCCCGCGAGTTTGAGGGCTCGCGCGCAGCCCCCCGCGCGCCGCAGCGGAAGACGGTTCAGCAGTCCCCCCAGGGATCCGAGGATCAGCCCCCCGCGCGCCGCAGCGAAAGACGGTTCAGCAGCCGCCGAGGGATCCGAGGATCCAAGGGCAGCCCCCCGCGCGCCGCAGCGGAAGTCGGCCTCAGGCCAACAGCCCGCGGGAAGGCCGAGCGAAGCAGCTATCATCGCGCTATGGAGCAAGCGCACACCCTCGTTCTCGCCTCGGGCTCCCCGCGCCGAAGAGACTTGCTGGCCGGGCTTGGCCTCCAGCCCGTGATTCGCCCGGTGGATCTCGACGAGACCCCGCTCGAGGGGGAGTCGGCCGAGGTCTACGTCGACCGCCTGGCGCGGGCCAAAGCTCGCGCTCGGGCGACCCCGGGCGAGCTGGTTCTGGCCGCCGATACGGTGGTCGCGATCGACGGCGCGCTGCTCGGTAAACCGCGGGACCGGGCAGACGCCAAGGACATGCTGCGCCGGCTCTCTGGGCGCTCCCACGAGGTTTTGACCGGGGTCGCGGTGTGGGATTCCGTAACGGAAGAGCTGGCGGCCGAGGTGGCGTCTACCCGGGTGGTTTTCAAGACCCTCGAAGAGCGCGAGATCGAATGGTACGTGGCGAGCGGAGAGCCCATGGACAAGGCCGGGGCCTACGCCGTGCAGGGTCTAGCGGCGATTTTTGTCGAGCGCCTCGAGGGCACCTATTCGAACGTCGTCGGCCTGCCCCTCCCGACGGTCTACCGCCTGCTCTCGGCCCGCGGCTTCGATCTCGTGCAGAGCCCTCCGTCTTAGCGGACGAGGATCTCCTCGTAGCGCACCTGCGGAGCGGTCACGGCCAGGCGCAGGCCCTCGATTCCGGGCTGCGCAAAGCAGTAGGCGTGCTCGTGAAAGAGCGGCCGCACCAGGTGATGGTCGGCCAAGGTGTGCTCCAGCCGGCGGAAGAGGCTGCGGCGTACCGCAGCATCCGCCTCGAGACGGGCTGAATCGATGAGCGACTCGAGATCCTCGCCGCCGAGCGTTCCGGCGAGAAAACCTCCGCGCTGGGAGAGCAGGCCGGTGAAGAAGCAGTCGGCGTCCGGGTAGACCGCGGCCCATCGGGTTGCGATCAGGTCGACCTCCCCCGCGCTGCTCCAGCGAAAGAGCTCCTCGAGGCTGCCGACCCGGCTCCTCGTCAGGATGCCGACGCTCTCAAGGGAAGCCAACAGCGCGTCCCGGAGGCCCGCGTAGCGCTCCTCGAAAACCGGGTGCCAGGCGACGGTGAGCTCGAGCCCCTCGAGGCGCCGCGCTCCGTCGCTGGAGGAGCTCGGCGGCGTCTCGGGATCCGCTGCGCCCGGGGTCGCGGCGGGCTCGTAGCCCAAGAGCCCCGGAGGCACCAGACTGCGCGCCGGAGTCGCAAATCGGCCGAGGGCTCGCACCCCGGCCTCGAGGCCCAGCAGCGGCGCCAGGGCCCGCCGCGCGGCCTCGTCCTGAAGCGGACCCCGCCTGCGGTTGAGGGCGAGGAAGTAGGTCATGAGGCTGGGGGCCTCGTGAAAGCCCAAGGCACCGCCGGTTGCGCCGCCGCGCCTGCGCAGCCGCTCGGCCTCGAGAATCGGCAGCTCCGAGAGCAGCGAAAGGCGGCCGGCGCGGAACTCCTCGAGTCTCTCGCGGGCATCGGCGCAGTGGCGAAAGTGGATCCGCTCCACCCGCGGACGACCCTCGCGCCAGTAGAGGGGGTGCCGCTCCAGGGTGACTCCCGTGCCCGCCTCCATCTCGACGACGCGGAAAGGCCCGGTGCCGACGCAGCCCTCCCCGTAGGTGCCCGCGAAGCTCTCGCAGCCCTCCGGCACGATCGCCAAACCCGGGTGGGCGAGTAGCGCCGGGAAGGCCGGAAGGGCGCGCTGCAGCTCGAGGGTCAGCTCGAGGGAGGAGTGCACCACGATGCCGCTGACGTGAGCGGTTCGTCCCGCGGCGTAGTCCGCCGAGCCGCGCAGGGGGGCGGCGAGATAGCTGAGGTTTTCGGCTCCGCGAAGCAGGCGCTCGAGGCTGAAGCGCACGTCGCGGGCCGAGAGGCGCCGGCCGTCGTGAAAGCGCACGTCGTCCCGCAGTCGGATGCGAAACGCGCGCCCGCCGAGCTGCGGCTCCAGGCTGGCCGCCAGCCATGGCTCGATGCGCGCCTGCTCGCTGACCCGGACCAAAGGCTCGAAAATATTGCCCACCAGCTCGTGGTGATCGAGCATATTGGCGGCCGCCGGGTCGAGGCTCGGCAGCATGCGGCACTGCGCCACCCGCAGCTCGCCGCTCACGCTCTCCTGAGGGCGCGGCACCGCGGCGCGTCGGGCGATCTGGCGATAGTCGAGGTACGACCTCGCCGAGCTCGAAAACGGGTTGCACCAGGCCGGGCTCAGCAGGCGGTGGTCGACACCGTGGAAGAGCGGCAGGATGGCGTGCTCGCGCTCCAGCGCCAGGGAGTCGAAGCGGCGGTAGAGCAGCTCGCGGGCGGAAATCCGCGTCTCGAGGCGAGCCTTCTCGAGCAGCCGGTCGGCGGAGGGGTTCGAGAAGAAGTCGCGCAGGAGGCCCGAGCCCGAGTGGAAGAGGTTGTGGGTGAAGTTGTCGGGGTCCTCGTAGGCCGCGCCCCAGCGTCCGATCAAGAGATCGGTTTCGGGGTCGCGAAAGGCGCGCCGATAGGAAGCCATATCGTGGTTGACGACCTGCACCTTGAGACCCAGGTCTTCCCATCCCTCGATGAGGGCGCGCAGGGTCGCCGAGAAGCGGCCGAGAAAGAGGGGATGGACCGCCGCGCGCAGCGCCAGAGGAGAGGGTAGATCGGCGGCGCCAAGCTCGCGGGACGCCTCGGCCGAGGAGATCGGCGAGTGCTCGGCGACCGCGTCGTGGCCGAGCAGGCCGGGGGGCACCAGGCCCGAGGCGGGCACGGCGTGACGGCCGGCGGTTTTCCACACCAGGTCGCGGACCCGCACCGTGCCGAACATGGCTCGCCGCACCGGCGCGGGCACCCGCGGGGTGCGAAAGACCGCGAAGTGCACCGTTTTCTGCACGTGCTCGGCGAGGCCGCGCCGCATCTCGGGGCGTCGCACCAGCTCCTCGAGATCCTCGGGAAGAAGGTCCCTCGCCAGGTCGACCTCGCCGCTGGCCAGCGCCCCCGAGAGCGCCCACGTCTCGTTGAAGAGGCGGAATTCGATGCTGTCGAGCCTCGGCGTCTCGCCGCGCCAGTACGGATTACGCTCGAGCAGCCAAAGAGACGGTCGTTTCGCGGCCGGCGCCTCGGCCAGCCGAAAGGGGCCGGTGCCGAGAAGGAAAGGGTTTGGGCTCATCTCGATGTCGGCGTCCCCCAGGCCGGCACCGGCGATCGCCGTGCGATAGTCGGTCAGCAGCTGCGGCAGAATCGGCAGCGGCTCCCTGAGGCGGATCACCAGATGCTCGCGGCCGGCGACGTCGCGTTCGGTTCCGAGGCCTTCGAGTCTCGGCGAGTGGCCGGCCAGAAAGGCCTCGAGCCCCACCACGCTGGTGAGGGCCGGCGGCGCGCCGGCGGCGCGCAGGGCGCAGCGCTCGAGTCCCCGCCGTACGCCCTCGGCGCCCAGCGGCGTGCCGTCCGAGAGGCGCAGCTCGGCGCGCAGCTGAAAGGAGAAGGCGCGGTAGTCATTCTCCGCCCGCCAGGTCTCGCACAGGTTGGGGCTCAGCAGACCGTGGTCGTCGGTGACGATCAGCGGCTCATAGAGGTTGGCGGCGATCTCCCACTCCTCGCGGGTCATCAGGTCGTGGGGCTGGATCGAACGCACTTCGAAGGGCAGGGCAACCCGCAGCCGGCCGCCGACCAGAGTCGCCTCCGAGGGATCCGGGCGCTGCAGCTCCGAGGCCCTCAGCTCTTCCAGATAGAGCGCCTCGGAGCGCTCGCCGTGCAGGTTGGCGACCGTCATGCCCAGCGCGCACAGGCGGTCGAGGGCCTCCGGCGCCGCGCCGCCCCGCGCGGCCTCGAGGCCGCGTGCCACCCAGCGGCGCACCGCGTCCATCTGTCGACTCCGCCACGCCACGTCGGCCGCCAAAAGGGCAGCCGACGCCTGCCGAGCCCGATCGCCGAGGCTCTCGAAGCCGCGCTCGGCCTGCTCCACGTGGCGCAGCACCCGCTCGTTCTGGCCGAGCAGGCCGTAAGCCTTGGCCAGGGTCTCGTGGGTCTCGGCGAGCCGCCGCGCCACCTGGCCTGGCTCCACGTCTTCGGCGAAATCAAGCGCTACCCGGGCGGCACGCGCCGCGTCCTCCGCGCCTCCGGTTTGCAGGCAGCGCTCGGCCAGAGCCATCGCGTAGCGCACCGTCTCGTCGGGCAGGTCGGCGCCGCGGCAGTGCTTGATCAGGCTCGGATACACCCTCTCGAGCTGACCCCGGAATCGGCCTTCGAGGCGCCGCACGTGGGCCTCGTGCAGGCGGCGGCGCCGGCGCCTCGTGAGGTCCTGCTCGAGCAGGTCGCGCACGACCCCGCTGGTGAAGCGCAGGCGCTCGCCGCGGCTCTTGCGCACCTCGCGCAGCAGGCCGCGGTCGACCAGGGCGTCGAGCTTTTCCTCGAGGTCCGGGGTGGTGCCGGCGTCGAGGGCGGTGAGATCTTCCAAATCGAAGGCCCGGCCGAGAACGGCAGCAGCCTGAAGCAGGCGGCGGTCCTCGGCGGAGAGCGACTCCAGGCGCCGCTCGGCGGCCTGCTCCAGGGTCGCCGGCAGGGGCCTGGGCAGCGCCGAGGAGGCCGCGGAATCGCCCGAGAGGGTCCACAGGCCGATGGCGTCGCGCGCCAGAGTTCCCGACTCGACCAGCGAACGCACCAGCTGCTGACAGAAGAGGGGGTTGCCTTCGGTGGCGTCCCACAGGCGCCTCACCAGGCGCGTGTCGAGGGCCGGACCCCCGAGCAAATTCTCGATCAGCTCCTTGAGATCCCCGGGGCCCAGGGGCTCGAGGGTGAGGCGCACGAAGTGCGGGTCGCCCTCGAGGTCGGCGAGCACCCGGCTCAAGGGATGGGCGCGATTCGCCTGCGCCGGGCGGTAGGTGCCGAGCACCAGCACCCCCGCCTGGCCGAGACGGCGCACGAGATAGTGCAGCCCGGTGACGCCGGAATCGCCGGCGTGGAGATCCTCGAGCACCAGAACCATGGGTCGGCCGTCCGAGAGGCGCAGCAGAGCGCCGGCGAGCAGCTCGAAGACCCGGGACTCCTCGGCCGGCGCCGCGGGCGGCGGCCCGCTGGCGGCGGCCCGCAGCTCGGGGATCTCGGCGAACGACGGATAGAGGGTCATCAGCTCGGCCGCCAGATCGTCGAGGGCGGGGGGCGCGGGGTCGCCGCTGGCGGAGGAGCCCGAGACGCGGTAGAAGTCCTCGATCAGCTCGCAGAAAGCCTGGTGCGCGAAAGTGGTTTCGAGCTCTGAGAAGCGCCCCCGGAGCACCAGAAAGCCGCGCTTGCGGGCGATCGCCTCCAGCTCGCGCGCCAGCCGCGTCTTGCCGGTGCCGGCCTCGCCGCCGACCGCCGCGAAGACGCACTCGCCGGCCGCGGCGCGCCCTAAAAGGTCTTCCAGCTGGCCCATCTCCGGCTCGCGGCCCACCAGGGGTGCCCTCGGCGGGGCGCCGGCCTTGGGCTCAGGCCGTGCCGGGGCGCTCGGCCGCGAGGTCTCCGTGGCCTCCAGCCGATCGCGGTACCCGCGCAGCGCGGCGGCCAGCTCGGCGCCCGACTCGGGCCGCCGCTCCGGCTTTTTCTCGAGGCAGCCGAGCACCAGCGCCTCGAGCTCACGATCCACCGCCGCGCCGCGCTCGATGAGGCCGCGCGGCGGCTCGTGGGTGATGCGGTAGAGGGTCTGGAAGAGCGAGCCCACGAAGGGCGGCTCGCCGGCCAGGCACTCGTAGAGC
>JBCCLG010000027.1:0-17631 GCA_039027015.1 Acidobacteriota bacterium
CCCGCCGAGATGCGAACGGGCGAAGCTCTCGAGGTAAGAAACTTCAGGGTCGCCGGTGATCTGCGGGCGGATGTGCTCGTGCGCGCGCTGGTCTCTTTGGGAGTTGCGCATCGCATTCTGGGCCTGGACGCCAGCCCCGCCTCTATCGACCTGGCTGAGCGGCTGGCGCGCGAGGCTGGGCTCGCCGAGCGCGTCCAATACCGCGTGGTCGACGTCGACCGACTGAGCCTCGAGCACGGGGCGCACGATGCGGTGATCGCCAAGATGTCGCTGCATCACTTCGAGCGACTCGAGGCGCTGCTGGATGAAATCGCCGCCAGCCTCAAGCCCGGGGGTGTTTTCATGTTCAATGAATTCATCGGACCGTCGAGGTTTCAGTGGACCGATGTACAGCTCGATCACATGAACCGTCTGCTGCAGACCCTGCCGCGATCGATTCGCGGTCGAACGGCGGTTGCCCGAATTCGCCGACCGCTGGTCGAGGACGTCATCGCCCAAGACCCCTCGGAGTCGATTCGCTCCGCGGAGATCATGCCGCTGGTGCGCGAGCGTTTCGAGTTGATCGAGGAGCGGCCTTACGGCGGCACCCTGCTGCATATCCTGCTCGAGCAGCTTCTGCCCGTGATCGACTGGCGGCGGGAAGAAGACCTGGCCTATCTGCGGCTGATCATGGCGTATGAGCGGGCGCTGATCGAAGGCGGCGTCCTGCCGAGCGATTTCGTTTACGCGGTCGGAGTCGCCCGCGCCGGCTCCTGAGCTTCACCTCGGGCCGCCTTCGCGGCGGTCGCCTGGGCCGCTGAGGCTTCCGGCGGAAGCCCGTCGATCGAAGGCTCGAAGCCGTGCGCTTCCATCCACCTGGCGAGCTCGGTCCGGGCACGCCGCGCATAGTGGGTGCGGCGCTCGCGCTTTTTCATGCGGCCGAAGATGGGCTCGAAGAGCCCGTAGTTGATGTTGGCGGGCTGGAAGTTCTTCGCCTTCGACTCGGTGAGATGCCGGGCGAGGGCCCCGAGGGCGGTGGTTGCCGGGAGGGGTGCTGCGTCCTCGCGCAGGAGGTAGAGGGCCGTGGCCATGCCGGTGGCGGCGGACTCGAGGTAGCCCTCGACGCCCGTCAGCTGGCCCGCGAGTCGAACGCGCGGGCAAGGGCGCAGCCGGTAGCGCCGATCGAGGTGGGTCGGCGCGTTGATAAAGGTATTGCGGTGTACCTGGCCCAGGCGCTCGAAGCGGGCCTTTTCGAGGCCCGGCAGCATGCGGAAGACTCTTTTCTGATCGCCCCATTTGAGGCGGGACTGGAAGCCGACGATGTTGTAGTGACTTTTGGCCAGGTCTTCCTGACGCAGCTGGACCACCGCGTGGGGGCGGCTGCCGTCGGGGGGAGTGAGCCCCACGGGCTTCATCGGTCCGAAGCGCGGAGTATCGACGCCGCGCCTGGCGAGCTCTTCGATGGGCAGACAGCCCTCGAAAAAGAGCGTCGCCTCGAATTCGTGGGTCGGCGCCAGCTCGGCCTCCAGGAGCGCGCGATGAAAGGCCGCGTACTGCTCTTCGTCGAGCGGCGAATTCAGGTAGTCCTCGCCGTCGCCCTTGCCGTAGCGCGAGGCGGCGAAGAGCACGTCCATATCCAGGCTGTCGGCCTCGACGATGGGCGCGATGGAGTCATAGAAGTAAAGGTATTCGTCGCCCAGGATGTCCTGCAGGATTTTCGACATCGCGTCCGAGGTCAGCGGGCCGGTGGCGAGAACCACGTCGCCTTGGGGCGGCAGATCGGTCACCTCGCGGCGCTGGATCTCGATGAGCGGATGGGCCTCGAGATGGCTCGTGATTCGGTCCGAGAAAACATCGCGGTCGACCGCCAAAGCCCCGCCGGCGGGAACCGCCGCCTGCCGCGCGGAACCGATCACCAGGGAGTCGAAGGCCTCCATCTCTCGCTTGAGCAGGCCCGCAGCGTGCTCCGGATCGTCGCTGCGCAGGGAGTTGGAGCACACCAGCTCGGCGAAGCCGCCCGTGGAGTGAGCGGGCGTTTGGCGCTCGGGCCGCATTTCGTGAAGGACCACCTGGCGGCCGCCGCGGGCGAGCTGCCAGGCACATTCGCTGCCGGCGAGGCCGGCGCCGACCACGTGGACGGGCGGGAGGGAATCGAGGGAGACCATGCGCTCGATTATAAGCGCCGCCGCGCCGTGGATGAGCTGGCCAGCGGCGCGGCGGGTCCTCTCAACCCAGCCGTTCGTAGACCGGCCCCGGTCGGCGCAGGATGAGGCCCGCGAGCTCCAGCTCAAGCAGGGCAGCGAGCACCGAATCGACGCTCTTTCCGAGCTCTGATGCGAGTTCCTCGGCCAGCCTCGGCTTGCCGGTCTCAAGCACCTCGAGGATTCGGCCGGGCGTTCCGCCGGGCGTCTTGATCCGCGGGGCTTCTCGCCGGGGCGAGGCTTGAGGAAAGAGCTCCTGCTGCCAGCCGAGGGCCAGGTGGTCGAGCACGTCCTCAGGGGAGCTCACCGGATACGCGCCGTCGCGAATCAGCTCGTTGGTGCCCAGGGAGAGCTCTTCGAAGATGTCGCCCGGCACCGCGAAAACCTCGCGACCCAGCTCGAGGGCGAGGTGGGCCGTGATCAGCGAGCCCGAACGCTGCTTCGCCTGGATGACCAAAACGCCCGAAGCGAGAGCGGCGATGAGGCGATTGCGCACGGGGAAATGCCAGCTCCTGGGCGAGCAGCCGAAGGGGAATTCGCTGATCAATGCCCCCCGCCGAGCGATGCCGTCGGCCAGGCGGCGGGAGTGTCGGGGATAGTCGATATCCAGGCCGCAGCCGAGGATCGCCAGGGTGATTCCGTCGACCTCGAGCGCCGCCTGATGGGCTGCCTGATCCACGCCGAGGGCGAAGCCCGAAACCACCGTGACCCCTCTCGCCGCGAGGCTCGAGGCAAAGAGATCTGCTGCCTCTCGGCCGTAGGGATTCATCCGCCGGCTGCCGACGATGGCCATCGCGGGGCCTGCGGGCAGCGTCCCTCGGCAATAGAGCACCGGCGGCGGCAGCGAGAGATCCGCAAGGCCGGTTGGATAGTCCTCGCTTCCCCAAAGAATGAGCCGGCAGCCGCGCTTCTCGGCTTGAAGCCGCGAGCGGCGCGCCGTGTCGCGAGCAGAGCGGGCGCTCGCGAGGGCCCGGTCGAGCTGCACGAGGGGAACCCCCAGCGTGGCCGCGAGCGTGCGATTTCCGGGCGCCGCATCGCGCCAGAGCTCAAGGCAGCCCGCCAACCGACAGATGGCCGCACGGTGCAGGCGGAGGTTGGCGTTCAGCGCGATCAAGAGGTCCTGGGAGTCCATGATGAGTTCTCCGTCGAAGGCCCGCGGGCCGCGGTGGGCACGCCTGGCATTCAGTTTGCTGTTCTCTTCGGTGTCGCCTCATCGAGGCGCAAGGCCGGTCGTTTCATGAACTAAGACGGAAAAGAGACAGCCCTTTTGCACCGACGTGCGAGATCAGCTCGAAGAAAATTTGAGGTATCGGATCGGATGACCGCGGCTGTGCGCCTCGTCGCCCGGTTTTTCGGGCCGAAACGGTCTCGAGCCGGTGCGTGCCGGCAAGCTGAACGCCAGAGGGGGTCGTATATAATTGCTGCCGGATCGAAAGCGACAGCCAGGCCTTGCGACAGCCTTCCTCAGACTCTCTCGAAGGAGACTCCTCGTTGTGAGATATCAGCGTCTCGAGATCGCCGAGACCCTCCGAATTCCCAGCAAACCGAAGCTCATGGGGACAGCCTTACTCGCCTGCCTATTGGGCCTTTCGGCGGTGGGCTGCGGAGGAGGAAGAGTCGAACCGCAAACCACGCCGGCGCAGCTGGACTTCGGAGTCGAGATGGCGCGCCGCGGCCTGTGGAGCGAAGCGCTTTTTCGTTTCCGCCAGGCGCGTCAGATCAACCCCAACGACGCCCGCATTCTGAACAATATGGCCGTGGCCTACGAGGCTCTTGGGCAGTTCGAGAAAGCGCTCGAGCACTATCAGGACGCCATCAAAGCCGACCCGACCAATCGCGACCTTCGGCGGAACTACTCTCGTTTTGTGGAGTTCTACCGCGCCTTCAGGCCCGACCAGCAGACGACGGCGGGGCAGGAGAGCGCCGCGACGGCCGCGCAGACCACCGAATCGTTCTCGGGCTCGGGCGACGGGCAGTGAACGCCGCGTCCCGAGGCCACTCAGCTGACCGGACGGCCTCCGGACAACGCACGCCCGATGAACCCAGACCAGCGATGCAACCAGAGGACACCGCCGGCCCCTCCGGGTGACGGACGACTCTTGGAAAGGATCATGATGCACCTGCACAAGATGGCCTTCTCGTTTCCAAAAATAGCCCCGGGCGCGAAACCGCCCGGGGTCTCCAGGTCCTCCTCCAAGGCCCTCGCCGCCGCAGTCCTCATGGGCGCGACTCTTTTCGTAGCGCCCGCCCCCCAGGCTGTCGCCGGTACCGCTGAGGTCAAGTTGACCCTACCGGTGCGCGCCAGGCTCGATTTGACCGGCGTGCGCACGATTGCGCCCGTGCCCTTCATCATGATCAGCCAGGAGGGCGAAGGGAGAATCGCCGGCCGTGACATTGACGTTCAGGCCGAGTTCGAGCGCTATCTCCTCAAGCTGCTGCGTCGCGAGACCGACCTCAAAGTTCTCGAGACGGGTCGCGTGACTTTCCCGACCTATGACCTCGAGATGCTCGCCCGCGACAGCGCTTTTTGGCGAGCCTTGGGAGAGCGCCTCCAGTCCGATCTGATCCTGACGGGCAGCCTCGACTTCGACGTCCAGGACCGCAGCGGCTACCGTACTGAGGAGTATGTGTCTCCCTTCGATGGACGTACCTATCGTCGCCAGGTGCTGGTGGAAGAGACGGGCTTTGAGTACGACATCTTCATGCAGGTCTATGACGGGCGCACGGGCGAGCTGGTCTACAGCGACAATTTCAAAGACTTCAAGCAATCTGAGGGAGAGAGCGCGGATCCGCTGGCCGGCATGTTTCAGAACCTCTATTCCCTGGAAGACAGGATCGTCGGCATTTTCGCCCAGCAGCAGGTTGAGGCCGCCCGCATTCTCTTTTCAGATTGATCGCCTTCGCAGGCCAGCATTCCGTGAATTTAAAGACCGCAACTCGAGCGTTTTCGCATCCCCGCAGGCGCCTCCCCGGCGCGCCAACCCAGAGCTTCAAGGAGGTCCCAGTGGCCCGAGTTCTACTCCATAGGTCCAGTGCCGTAGTGGCCGCACTCCTGTGCGCGGCCACCATGATCGCGGTGCCCGCCGATGCCCAGTATTTTGGTTATTTCGGCAAAAACAAGGTTCAGTACCGCGAGTTCAACTGGCGCATCTACCACTCCCCTCACTTCGACGTGTACTACTACACCGAAGACGAGGAGCTGCTTCAAAAGATGGTTTCGTTTGCCGAGAGCGCCTACGATGATCTCTCTCGGACCTTCGATTATCAGATCCAGGACCCCACGCCGCTGATCGCCTATGACACACACTCGGCTTTTCAGCAGACGAACGTGATTCTTGCGGGTGTGCCGGAAGGGGCTCAGGCCTTCGCGACCTCGTCGAAATTCCGCATCGTTATGCCGATGGATCAGCCTGACCGCGAAATGCAGGCGCTGATCAAGCACGAGCTGACGCATATCTTCCAATTCCATATCCTCTTCAGGGGCCGCCTCGGCGGCGGCCTTCGCGGTCAGCCGCCCCTCTGGTTCATCGAAGGCATGGCGAGCTATTTCGGTGAAGACGAGACCGTGGGAGACAAGAAGTACATGGTCGACGCGGTGGTCAACGATCGGCTGCCGTCGGTTGAGTTCCCAGGCGGCGGCTTCTTCGCCTATCGCTACGGCAACGCGCTCTTCGGCTACATCGAAGAGCGATGGGGCCGCGACGCGATCCTCGACTTCGTTTATGAGTTTAGAAATACCTTCGGCTCCCGCATCGGCCGCGCCATCGAGCGGACCTTCCGGCTGGACACGGAGGACTTCGACGCGGAGTTCAGGCGCTGGGCGCGCAATAAATACCTTCCGGAGCTGCTCGAAACCGGAGAGCCAGGCGACTTCGGGCGGCCGTTTCGACTCGACCGCGGCCGAATCGGTCAAGAGATGGCTCCCGCGGCCTCCCCTTCCGGAGACCTTCTCGCGGCCCTGACGACCGACATCGGAGAGCTTGACGTTTCGCTATTCGACGCCAAGTCGCGGCGCCGGATCCGCAATCTGACCAAGGGCATCAACACGGACATTCGGACCATCGTGGTGCGAACCAATCGCGAGATCGGCGGCGACCTCGCTTTCTCCCCGGACGGCAACTACATCGCGGCCTTCGGTCGCCGGGAGGCGGGCCGCAGCCTGCTGCTCTTCGACGTGCTGAATGGAGGCATCGATCGAATCATCGATATGCCTGGAGTCGAGCAGCAGCGTTCCCCGGCATTCTCGCCGGACGGCCGCTACGTGGCATTCGCCGGCAATATCGGCGGTACGAACGACATCTTTCTGGTCGACCTCCAGACCCTCGACGTCACCAACGTGACCCGAGACGTACTCTTCGATGCGGCGCCCACGTTTTCGCCGGACGGCCGCTGGTTGACCTACACCACGGCGATCGGGGAGCACAACCAGATTTTTCGTCTGGAGCTGAAGGATCCCGAGACGCGCTTCCAGCTGACCAGCGGCGAGTACAACAACAAGGAGCCCGCCTACTCGCTCGACGGCCGGCGGCTCTACTTCACCTCGGACCGCTCCGGCGCCGACAACATCTTCAGCCTCGACTTTGCCTCCGGCGCGGTCAATCAGTACACCAACGCCATCACCGGCTGCGACCGACCGACGGTGCTACCGCTCACCGAGGGTGGCGAGAGGCTGGTGTACGCCAGTTATTGGAAGGGGCGTTTCGGACTCTTCATGAGCGATGTGGATGAGCCGGTTGCCGAGGGCGAAACGGTTCAGATCGCCGAGCAGCCGGCGGAGATCGGGACCCTGCCTCGCTTCGAGCCAGATATCGAGGTCTCCCTCGACGAGGCGAACGATGAAGAGTTGACAGGGTTCAATTTCTTCCTCGAAGACGCCAGGTCATTCTTTGGAGTCGACAGCAACCAGATCTTCGTGGGGCGGGTCATCCTCTCGTTCTCGGACTATCTGGGAGATCGGAGAATCTTCGCCAACGTCTCGGCGGTGGAAACCTTCTCAGACTTCGACTTCCTCTACCTCGACCAGCGCAAGAAGCGTCAGTGGGGCGTGAGGCTCTTCGATCGGAGAATTTTCGCCTTCAGCCGGGCGAATACCCTCAGCCCCTTCGACCGCGGGGATCTCGACCGTGATCAGGTCTACCAAATCACGGGTGCCGAGTATCTGAACGTCTTCCCGATCTCCTTCAAGAATCGCTTCGAAGTAACGGCCGGCTACTACTACCGAGACATCGACGGCGGGTTCAATCGGCAGCTCGATGACGGCACCATCGTGCCGCTCTTCCTGCCCGGTACCGATGACTATCCACAGATCAGCGCCGCCTTCGTGAGTGACAGCACGGTGTTTAACCAGTGGGGACCCGCCACGGGCCATCGCGTGCGTCTCGAGACTTCCTACGCTCCGGATTTCGACGAATCCGGAACGCTGCTGCAAACCAGCCAACTCGACGCGAGGAAGTACTTCACGGTCACGCGGCGGAGCAGCATCGCGCTCCGCCTCTTCGGCTACGACTCGAGCGGCAATATCCCGAATCCGATCTTCATCGGCGGGCTGGATACGATCCGCGGTTTTGACACCAACTCGATCGGCGGCAATCGGGCGGCCTACGCCAACATCGAATTCCGCTTCCCGCTGATCGATCGCCTGGCCTTCCCGGGCATCTCGATCGACGGCATTCGAGGGGTGCTCTTCTTCGACATCGGCTCGGCGTGGTTCCCGGAGGACGATGATTTCGACTTCCTCGATGACGACGACCGACTGCAGGATGGCTTTGCGGTCTACGGCTGGGGTCTCAGCACGCGTCTGTTCGGCTTCCCGGTCAACTGGGATTTCTCGATGCGGACCGACCTCAAGGATGATTTAGCGGACGGTTTCGAGACCAACTTCTGGATCGGAACCCGCTTCTGATCTCGCTGTCCTGAGGCCCGAATCAGGGGCCCTTGGCGCCGTGAGGATTCGGCCGCTCCCCTTTTGAGGGGGATGCGGCCGTTTCTTTGCCCGGACGGTGGCCTCGATCCGCGCTAAACTGCTGGCGGCAGCCGGCGGATCCGCAACCGCGCCGGGCAGCCGTTTACGATGGGTGCATCCGAGGACTTAAAACAGAGGCTGTCGGAGTACGAGAGCCTCCTGGAGATCGGCGTTGAGCTCGCCGGAAGTCTCGACATCAACCGGGTGCTCGAGCTGGCGATGGACCGAGCGGAGGTCCTGTGTCGGGCCGAGACCAGCTCGATTTGGCAGGTCGACCAGGAGCGGGGCGACCTCTTCTTCCGCGTCGTGCGCGGCAGCGCCGCGAGCTCGATTCGAAACCGCAGAGTCCTCATAGGCCAAGGCATTGTCGGCAGCGTCGCCGAAACAGGCCAGGGCGAGATCGTCAACAGCGTGAGCGAAGACGGGCGCTGGGGAGGGGATCTCACGCCCGGCTTCCAGACCCGGGCGATTCTCGCCGTGCCGCTTCGAGCCCAGGGGAGGGTCGTCGGCGTTCTTCAGCTGCTAAACCCCAGGGGGAAGGACGACTTCGAGTCCGCAGATCTAGAGCGGATGCGTCTTTTCGCAGCTCCTCTCGGGCAGGCGATAGACAACGCGCGACTCTATAGCGCCCTCAAGGATCTCTATCTCGATACGGTTACGGCGCTGGCGGAGGCGGTTGAGAAGCGCGACCCCTACACCGGCGGGCATGTGCATCGGGTCGTCCTTTATTCACTTCTCCTCGGCCATGAAATGGGCCTCGATGAAGTTGAGCTAGAGCGCCTGCGCATTGCCTCGACGCTGCACGATGTCGGCAAGATCGCGGTTCCTGACAAGGTTCTGCGAAAGCCCGCTCCGCTCGATGAAACCGAGCGTCTCGTGATGGAGCGGCATACCCTGGACGGGGCCGATATCCTGTCTCGAATTCCTGATCTCAAGGACGTCCTTCCGGGAGTTAGGAGTCATCATGAGCGTCTGGATGGGAGGGGTTATCCGGATGGCCTTCAGGCTGAACAAATTCCGCAGAGCGCACGGATCATTGCGGTGGCGGACACCTATGACGCCATGACGAGCAGTCGTCCTTACAGGGCTGCCCTCTCCCATCAGGTGGCCGTCGAGGAAATTCGTCGTGGCGGCGGCAGCCAATTCTGCCCCGAGGTGGTGGACGCCTTCGAGCGCCTGGTGGGGCGCGGAGAATTCTCGGCAAAGGCCGGCGGGAGACTGTTCGAGAGGCTCTTCGATCGACCTCGCGGCGGCTCGGTGCCTGCCTCGGGAACCGGCGCGCGTCGGTGATATAGACTCCTGGCTCTACGCACATGAAGGCCCGGGTGCCGAATAAGAGGCGCCTTTTTCGACCACTCACCAGCGGGTCCTGAGCCAGCCCGTCCACCCAAGACGAGCTGTGGTGAATTGTCCCGCCGATTGCTATACAGTCATGCCATGAAAATCGAGGTCCTCGGAGGTTTCGGCGGCGAAAGCCTGGGCTGCCGCATGACCTGCCTGTTGATCAACGACACGATCGCACTGGACGCGGGGTCGCTCTCCCAAGCTCTACCTATTGAGCGTCAGGTCGGGGTTCGCTCGATTTTGCTCAGCCACTCCCACGTCGACCACACGAGCTCGATTCCCTTCTTCGTCGAAAACGTCTTCGGCAAGACACCGGGTTCGGTGGACATCTACGCGTCCGCCGCGACGATCGACGCGATCCGCAAGTACCAGTTCAACAACGCGACGTGGCCGGACTTCACCAGGCTGCCCAATCATCTCCTGCCGGCGGTCCGCTTCCACGAGATCGAAGACGAGAGTCCTTTTGAGCTCGAGGGCGTGCGCTTTACTCCGATCGCCGTCGATCATCTCGTCCCCACCCACGGCTTTCTGATTGAGCACGGTGGAAAGGCGGTGCTCTGGTCGAGCGATACCGGGCCCACGTCCAGGCTCTGGGAGGTCGCCAACAGCACGGAGAATCTGGAAGCGATTTTCGTCGAGACGAGCTTTGACAATTCGCTCCAGAACATCGCTGACGTCTCCTTCCATCTGACTCCCCGCACCCTCGAGCAAGAGCTCTCGAAGCTCGAAAGGAGGAGTCCGATCTTGCTGCATCACCTCAAGCCTCCCTGCGTCGAGCAGATCCGCAGGGAGGTAGCGGCCCTCGACAATCCCGACATCGACTTTCTGGAACAGGGTAAGGTCTACGAGTTCTGACGCATTCCTGTGGTCATCAAGCCCCGAAGGGCTCCTCCCCTCGGGCCTGCTCTCCATGATGGCGATCACGTGAGTCAAACCTCAGGCAGCACTCCCCCGCGACACTCAAGAGGTCACCGCGGTGCGCCGGCCGCGGGGCAAGGGACTCTCTTCGCGGCTCCGGGCTGGGCAGCCAGGGTCGCGGTGCTCGGATCCGGATCGCGCGGCAACGCCGTCGTCCTGGAGTCCGGAGGGCGGCGCCTGCTGATCGATGCCGGATTCTCGGCCCGTCAGCTGGAGCAGCGGCTCGAGCTGCTCGGCAGTCGAGGTTCGGATATCGACGCTATCTTGCTCACCCATGAGCATCGCGACCACACCGTGGGCGTCGATGTCTTCGTACGGCGCCATCAGATTCCCGTGTACGCGACGGCGGGAACCCTCGAAGGGACTCGATTGCAGAAGGGCGCTCGCTCGCGCTCGCGGGTGATTGCGTCCGGGACGCCGTTCGAGGTCGCCGGTTTCGAGGTCGAGCCGTTCTCGATTCCCCACGATGCGCGTGAGCCCGTGGGGTTTGTCGTCGAGGACGCGAGCGGCTGCCGAGTGGGCCTGGTCGCCGACCTCGGAGCGCGCAGCCAGCTTGCTTGGGGCCGGTTGCGCGATCTCGACCTCTTGGTCCTCGAAACGAATCACGATCTCCAGATGCTGCGCAACGGCCCCTATCCTAGGGCCCTGACGCAGCGCGTCGCGGGCAGGCACGGCCACCTTTCTAACCGCGAGGCAGCAGACGGTCTGCCCGACCTTCTCTCGGATCGCCTGAAGGCGCTGGTGCTCTACCATCTTTCCCGGACCAATAATTCCCCGGCCTTGGCAGCCGAGGCGATCGAGGCCAGACTCGACGCCGAGGGCTCTCGAGCCGAAATCATAGTCAGCGATCAGCACGAGCCGACCTCCTGGATCGAGGTCGGCTTGACGCATTAGTCCTAGGCCGCAACACAGCACAGAATTCGGCACCATGCCGAGGAGTCACGGTGAGCAAGAGCAAGACTTCGTCTAAGAGCCTCAAAGCGAGGATTCTCGTCTACCCTCGGCCTGAGATTCTCGATCCCCAAGGGAAGGCCGTGACCGCTTCTCTCGACCGTCTGGGGTTCGGTCAGGTTGAAGAAGTGCGCGTCGGCAAGTCGTTCGACATCGTGCTTCAGGCCGAGAGCGAGGAGCAGGCGCGAGAGGCTCTCGCGCGGATGGCCGACAAGATTCTCGCCAACGGCGTTGTCGAGGACTTCGAAGTAGAGATTCTCGACGGGGACCCCTCATGAGATGCGGTGTCGTTGTCTTTCCAGGCAGCAACTGTGACCACGACGTCTACCACGTGCTCAAGCACGTGCTGGACCAAGAAGTGACCTTTCTCTGGCACGGCGCGGCGGATCTCAAGGGCTGCGAGCTGGTGGTCTTGCCGGGCGGCTTTTCCTACGGCGACTACCTTCGGGCGGGCGCGATGGCGGCGGTCTCCCCGATCATGCAGGAGATTCGGCGGCATGCGGACCAGGGAGGGCTGGTGCTCGGCATTTGCAACGGCTTCCAGATGCTGCTCGAGAGCGGTCTCTTGCCGGGCGCCATGCGTCGCAATCGGGGCCTGCGCTTTGAGTGTCGTGACGTTTACCTTCGGGTGGAACGCGAGCGGACGCCTTTTACCGCGGGCTATACCCAGGGCCAGGTCCTCAAGATGCCGATCGCCCACGCGGAGGGCAACTTCGTGGATTCAGAGGAGAGTCTCGATGCCTTGGAGGCCCAGGACCGGGTGGTCTTTCGGTACGTGGACGCGGCGGGCAAGACGTCGGACTCCTCGAACATTAACGGATCCCAGCGCTCCATCGCAGGGATCTGCAGCGCTGAAGGCAACGTGCTCGGCATGATGCCTCACCCTGAAAGATGCTCAGAGGAAGTGCTGGGCAAGACTGACGGCAGGGCCCTCTTCGCCGCGGCTGTCGGTGCCGTACAGGATGAGTTGGGGGTGGCGTCATGAGCGCACCCACGAGCGAGGTGTCGGTCGACGTGAGCATGGCGCGTGAGCATGGGCTCACGGAGGAGGAGTACGAACGCCTCTGCGGTCTCCTCCAGCGCGCACCAAGCTTTACAGAGCTGGGAATCACGTCCGCGCTATGGTCGGAGCACTGCTCCTATAAATCCTCTAAGGTGCACCTCAAGCAGTTTCCCACCGAGGGCCCCAGGGTGATCCAGGGGCCCGGAGAGAACGCGGGCATCGTTGAGATCGGTCACGGGTGGGTTGCGGTTTTCAAAATTGAGTCGCACAACCACCCGAGCTTCATCGAGCCTTATCAGGGAGCCGCCACCGGAGTTGGCGGCATTCTGCGGGACGTCTTTACCATGGGCGCCAGACCCGTGGCCTGCATGGACAGTCTGCGCTTTGGCGCGATCGACGCACCAAGGATGCGTCATCTCGTAGATGGCGTGGTTCGCGGTATCGGCGATTACGGCAACTGCGTTGGAATTCCCACGGTTGGTGGAGAGACGGGCTTCCACCCGGGATACAACGGCAACATCTTGGTCAACGCCTTTGCGCTGGGATTAGCGCGCCGGGAGCGCATCTTCGACGCCAAGGCTTCGGGGATCGGCAATCCTCTGCTCTACGCGGGTAGCCGCACCGGCCGGGACGGCATCCACGGCGCGACCATGGCTTCCGAGTCCTTCGACGCCGAGAGCGAATCGAAGAGGCCGACTGTACAGGTTGGCGATCCCTTTACGGAGAAAATCCTGATCGAAGCCTGCCTCGAGGCCATGCGAACGGGCGCTTTGGTCGCGGTGCAGGATATGGGCGCAGCGGGACTGACCAGCAGTGTCTTTGAGATGGCCGAGAGGGGAGGCGTGGGCTTCTCTCTTGAAACAGAGCGGGTACCGCTTCGAGAGTCCGGGCTGTCGCCTTACGAGATCATGCTCTCAGAGTCCCAAGAGCGGATGCTGATGGTCGCGGAGCGAGGGCGCGAGAGCGAGATCCTCAATGTCTTTGAGAAGTGGGGGCTCGATGTCGCCGAAATTGGTGAGGTCACGGAGGACGGCATCGGTCGAATTCTGAAAGGCGGCGAGGAGTTCGCGGCGATACCGATCGAGTCTCTGACCCAGGCCACACCGGTCTACCGAAGGCCGGTGGCGGTCCCTCAAAACATCGAGCAGCAGCAGCGGGCCCCGGAGGTTCCGACTCCCGAAGACCCGACCGAAACCCTGAAGAGGCTACTCGGTACTCCCGAACTTGGATCCAAGGAGTGGATTTGGCGCCAGTACGACCATACCGTGCGAACCAACACGGTCAGCGGCCCGGGGGGTGACGCCGCGGTCCTGTTGCTCAAAGGGACACCGTCGGGCCTGGCCCTAACCTGCGACGTCAACCCCGTCTACTGCAGCTTGGATCCACGCAGTGGCGGAAGTCAGGCCGTCGCGGAGGCCGTTCGTAATCTGGCCTGCGCTGGCGCTGAGCCGGTGGCGTTGACCGATTGCCTGAACTTTGGGAACCCGGAAAACCCCGAGGTGGCCTGGCAGTTCCGGGAGTGTGTCCACGGCATGGCAGAAGCCTGCCGAACCCTCGAGGTGCCGGTAATCTCCGGAAACGTATCTCTCTACAATGAGACCGAGGGTGTTTCGATTCCCCCGACTCCCACCGTCGCTATGGTGGGCCTCATACCCGAGCTGGCGAATGCCCCGGTCTCTCACTTCACGGCTTCGGGCGACCGGATCGTATTGATGGGTGAAGATGCCGGAGAGTTCGGCGGATCGGCGTACCTCAGGCTGCTCTACGGAGTTGAGCAGGGAAGGCCTCCCACCATTCACCTGTCCGCTGAAGAGAGGCTAGCTGAGCTGCTGCGATTCCTGATCTTCGAAGGGGCGGTGCACACAGCCCATGACGTTTCAGAAGGGGGTCTCGCGGTCGCGCTCGCTGAGTCGTGCTTTGACCGAAGACTGGGCATCAAGATTCGTGTCAAGACCGATGTGCTGGGGCTCTTCTCGGAAACCCAAGCCCGCGCGTTCGTGGCGGTTTCCGCTGAGAAGGTAGATCTGGTGCTCAAAGAGGCCGACCTCGCTGGCGTGCCGGCCCAAGACATCGGCGAGGTCGTAGGGGATCGACTTCGAATCGAATTTGAGGGGGGCTCGATCGACGCAGCCGTGGAAGATCTTCACGAAAGCTGGTCGACCGCGTTGCCGCGGGCGCTCGATCTGTGACCCGCAGCAGCAGGCTCAAGCCAAGGAGGCTCGATGAGCGCCATCGATAAAGACGAAGAAAGCGCATACCGTGCGGTCGGTGTCGACATAGACGCCCAGGATGAGGCACTCGCCAAGGTCAAAGATCTCGTGAAGAGCACCGAGGTCCCAGGAGTCTTGAGCGAACTAGGGTCCTTTGGCGGTCTCTTTCGGCCCGAACTGAGCGGATTCCAAGAGCCAGTGTTGGTGTCGTCTGCGGACGGCGTGGGCACTAAGCTCATGGTGGCGCGAATGGCCGAGGACTATTCAACAGTGGGCAGGGACCTCGTCAACCACTGCGTGAATGACATTCTGGTGCAGGGCGCGGTTCCGCTCTTCTTCTTGGACTACGTGGGCGCAGGCGTTCTCGAGCCGCAGGCAGCTACGGACCTGGTGCGAGGGGTTGCTGCTGGGTGCCGGGAGAACGGCTGCGCGCTACTCGGCGGAGAAACCGCTGAGATGCCCGGTTTCTACAGCCCAGGCGACTATGAACTGGTCGGTTTTGTCGTCGGTCTCGTGGATAGGCCAAAGCTGATCGATGGTTCTAGGATTGAACCAGGCGACGCAATTCTTGGCTTGCCTTCATCTGGCCTTCACACCAACGGCTACTCGTTGGCACGGCACACGTTTTTCGAGAAGCTGGGACTCGGACTCGAGGACCCGCTACCCAGCGGGGCATCCGTAAAACAGACGCTGCTCGAGGTGCATCGGACTTATCTTCCGCTCCTGCGCAGTCATCTCAGCAACCCCGCCCTGCACGGCGTTGCGCACATAACCGGCGGTGGGCTTACGGACAATATCCCTAGGATCCTACCCGCGGGCTGTAGCGCGGTGATCAACCTGGAAAGGCTTCCGTCGCGAGAAGTGTTTGAGGTCATAGGCGAGACCGGCGTGAGCGAAGAAGAGATGCTGCGGGTGTTCAATATGGGGATAGGCATGGTCTTGGTTGTCGGTCGCGAAGAGAGTGCGCGGCTCGCCGCGGTCCTGAGGGCGCAGGGAGAGAACGTGGTCCAGCTCGGTGAGATCGTAGAGGGATCCGGAACCGTGAATTATCGTCGGAGCGCTGGGAGTGTCTAAGCAGGCCAGGCTAGGGATCTTGCTTTCAGGCCGGGGTTCGAACTTCTTGGCGATCCAACAAGCGATCGAGCGTGGAGATTTGGACGCGCGCATTGTCGTGGTTTTGAGCAATCGAGAGAGGGCGCCAGGAATCGCAAAGGCTCGGGAGCTAGGAATCGATGCGGTTGTAGTTGGACACCGCGGCAAGGATCGTCGAAGTCAGGAGCTCGAGCTGGAGCAGATCTTGAAAAGCCACCGGGTAGACTGGGTCTGTTTAGCGGGCTATATGCGGCTATTGAGCTCTGCGTTCATCGATGAGTTTAG
The DNA here is from genome assembly GCA_039027015.1 of Acidobacteriota bacterium. Taxonomy (GTDB): domain Bacteria; phylum Acidobacteriota; class Thermoanaerobaculia; order Multivoradales; family J023; genus JAUIJL01. The sequence continues at coordinate 15,946 of JBCCLG010000027.1, forward strand.
AGGGCGGGTCCTCAACATCCATCCGAGTCTCTTGCCTGCGTTCCCTGGGCTCAACGCTCAGAAACAGGCATGGGAGTACGGCGTCAAGGTGTCTGGCTGCACGGTGCACCTGGTAGATGCCGGCATGGATAGCGGACCTATAGTCGGTCAGCGCATCGTCGAGGTCGACGAATCGGCTTCTGCAGAACATCTCAGCGCGCGGATCTTGGCCGAGGAGCACCTTCTTTACCCTGTAGCCCTCAAGGCATTGATCCAAAGAGAGTGGAGAATCGAGGGTCGAAGAGTCGTGTTCTTGCCGAGCGAGTCGTGATCGGTTTTGATTCACGGACCGCAGGTTGCCTGCCCAGAACCACTCCGAGCGGCGCCGATCCGCAACCCAGAGACGAGCGCGTGAATCTGACGGGAAGATTTTCACGAGATCGGCTTGACACTCTGAGAAGGCCGTAGCTATAGTTCGCCTCCCGCGGCGGCACCGCCCCGCGAGGCTCTTTAAAAGCCAAGCGCCAAAGCGCTTGTCACCAGATTGCCCTCCCTGGCGGAAGGCCCCTCAGCACACCTGCGAGCTCGGCTCGGAGGGATGCACGACGAGAGAACAGCGCCGCCAGAGTCAGAATCAAAAAGTTCTTGACACGGCGAAGGGACGCGAATAAGATTCGCCTCCCTTCGAGGGATACCGGAAACGGCATCCCGGAGCGCCCTGCCGATGGTGGGGCTCGCCGAAGAGGGCTCTCAAACGAGAGCGACCAGCATCGGTTCTTTGAAAACTGAGTAGAGAATAGCCAACGACGATTCCTGAGTCGGCGCAAAGCGCCGATTCTTAGTAGGGCGCGCAAGCGCCTGAAGAAAAGAACAAAACAGCCGACGCCTGAAAAGGCACGGCTTGCAGGATTCAAACTGGAGAGTTTGATCCTGGCTCAGAATGAACGCTGGCGGCGTGCTTAACACATGCAAGTCGAGCGCGAAAGTGGCTTCGGCCACGAGTAGAGCGGCGAACGGGTGAGTAACACGTGGATAACCTGCCTACGTGTGGGGAACAACTCGGGGAAACTTGAGCTAATACCGCATACGTCCGTGATGCTACGGCTGATCGGGGAAAGGTCGCCTCTCCTTGGAAGCGATCGCACGTAGAGGGATCCGCGGCTGATTAGCTAGTTGGTGAGGTAGCGGCTCACCAAGGCGACGATCAGTAGCCGGCCTGAGAGGGTGAACGGCCACACTGGAACTGAGACACGGTCCAGACTCCTACGGGAGGCAGCAGTGGGGAATATTGGACAATGGGCGAAAGCCTGATCCAGCAACGCCGCGTGGGGGACGAAGGCCTTCGGGTTGTAAACTCCTGTCAGGTGGAACGAAAACCTGCGGTTAATAACTGCAGATTATGACGGTACCACCAGAGGAAGCCCCGGCTAACTCCGTGCCAGCAGCCGCGGTAATACGGAGGGGGCGAGCGTTATTCGGAATTATTGGGCGTAAAGGGCGCGTAGGCGGCCACACAAGTCAGGGGTGAAATCCCTCGGCTCAACCGAGGAACTGCCTCTGAAACTGTGTGGCTTGAGACCGGGAGAGGGTGGTGGAATTCCAAGTGTAGCGGTGAAATGCGTAGATATTTGGAGGAACACCCGTGGCGAAGGCGGCCACCTGGACCGGTTCTGACGCTGAGGCGCGAAAGTGTGGGGAGCAAACAGG
>JBCCLG010000028.1:0-17179 GCA_039027015.1 Acidobacteriota bacterium
GGCGTTGGGGGCGGCGCGCCGCGTCTCGAACTCCGACACCACCCCCTCCCCGGGGGGCGCCGGGGCGGGGGCGCGCGCCGCCCGGCCGAGGGCCCGCAGCTCGCTCATCGGCATGGCGGCCAAGGTCCGGGTTTCCTCAAGAAAGGCGCGGTCGTCCCCGAAGGCGGCCAGGAAGCCGTTGCGGCGCGGCGTGATCACCTGCCTGCCGGCGGCGTAGTCGAAGCAGAGCACCGGCAAGCCCGAGGCCATGGCCTCGAGCACCACGTTGCCGAAGGTCTCCGTGGAGCTAGGGGAGAGCATGACGTCGGCCGAGGCGTAGTGGCGGGCCAGATCTTCGCCCCTGCGCACGCCGCAGAAGAGCGAGCGGGAGTCGAGCCGGCGCATGCGGTCGGCGGCGGGGCCGTCGCCCACCAGCACCGTGCGCCCGCGCGGGCACGCCCTGCGGAATTCTTCCAGGGCGCGGAGGAGGAGATCGGGGTTCTTCTCCTCGGCCAGTCTCCCGACGTACACCGCCACGGGCGTCTCGGAGTCGGCGCCCCAGCTGCTGCGCAGGCTCTCGCTGCGTCGGCTCGGGTGAAAGAGCTCGCCGTCGACCCCGCGGCCGAGAATCTCGAGCTTCAAGAAGCCGTCCCGGGCCAGCGCGTCCCGCACGTCTTGCGACGGCACCAGGGTGCGCCGGGTGCGGTTGTGAAACCACCTCAAATAGGCGATCGCGAAGCGCACGCCGTAGCCGTAGTGGCGTCCGTACTGGTGAAAGTTGGTGTGGAAGCTCGACATCACGGGGATGCCGAGGCGCCCGGCGATAAAGAGCGCGCCGAGGCCCAGCGGACCCTCGGTGGCGATGTGCACGGCGTCGGGCGGGCGGCTCGACCACGAGCGGCGCAGGCGCAGCAGGCTGGGAAGGCCGAAGCGGAGACCTCGGTAGAAGGGGAGGGGCAGCCCGCGAACCAGCAGCTGCTGCCACGGCTCGCGCCGGTGGAAGCGGTCGGGCCTGGCCTGGCGCGGCCGCACGAGCTGCACCTGGTGTCCGCGGCCGGCGAGGCCCCGAAGCAGCTGGCGGAGCGTGCGAGCGACGCCGTTGACCTCCGGCGGAAACGTCTCGGTCACCAGAGCGATTCGCATGGCTTGAGCGGCGGCGGCGGGGATCGCGGCGGCGGCGGGACTGCGTCGTCGTCAGGCGGCCCTGAGGGAGCGCGGGCGCTCCACCAGCTCCGAGTAGAGGTCGAGCAGGCGGCCGGCCATGGTGGCGGCGTTCCACTCGCCGAGGGCGTAGTCGCGGGCCTCGCGGCGCAGCTTGAGGCGCACCTCCTGCTGGGTTAAAAGACGCAGCACCTTTTCCGCGAAGTCCGCCTCGTCGTCCTCGGCCACCAGGCCGCCGCGTCCCGCCTCCAGGATGTCGCGGGTGCCCATCACCGCGGTCGAAACCACCGGCAGAGAGAGGGCCATCGCTTCGAGGAGCACCAGACCCTGGGTTTCGGTGCGCGAGGCGAAGAGGAAGGCGTCGGCGGCGCGGTAGCAGTCCATCAGCTCGCCCCCGCGGTCGAGATAGCCCACGAAGAGGGTGTTGTCGACCAGGTCCAGCCGGCGCGCCAAGCCCATCAGGCTCCTCTCCGCCGGACCCTCGCCGGCGATCACTAGGAGTACGTCGGGAATCTGGTCGGCGACCCGGCGCAGCACCCTCAGGAGAAAGTCGATGTTCTTCTCGAAGGCGACCCGGCCGATGTGCACCAGGGTCGGCCGGTCGTCGGGAATCCGGTGCTTCTCGCGGAAGGCCCGGCCGTTGCCGTGCCGAAAGTCTTCGGGCCGAAGCCCCGTGGGAATGCGCTCCATGCGGGTCTCGACGCCGTAGCCGCGCAGCGCCTCCTCCATCGCCCGCGACGGAACCACCACCGCGTCCACGCGGTTGCACTGGCTGCGCGAGAAGCGCCGCGCCAAAGCGCGCATGACGCCGCGCGGCGCGAACGGCACGTAGTGGTAGAGGTATTCCTCAAAGTACGTGTGGTAGGTCTCCACAACGGGCAGCCCGAGCCGCTCGGCCAGCTGGATTCCCACCCGGTGGGCGACGAAAGGCGTCTGAATATGGACCAGGTCGAAGCCCTCGTCGGCAAAGGCCGCCGTGCGGCGCAGGATCGCGCGGCCGCTCATCAGTCGATCCTCGGGATCGAACGGCACGGTCCAGGAAGCGATTCGCTCGACGGGATCCTCGCCGCCAGCGCCGCCGGCGCCGTAGGCCGGAGCGACCACGTGGATCCGGTGCCCGAGCTTGTGCAGCTCGGCCACGAAGGTGGCGATCGAGGTGGAGACGCCGTTGACGCGCGGGAAGAAGACGTCGGACAGGTAGAGAATCTTCACGGGGTCCTCAAAGGGAAAAGAGGAGAAGGAGGGGACGCTGCCGCGTCAGAAGAATAGGAAGGAGCCGTGGGCGATCAGCGCCCCCAGCAGGCCGCCCGCCGCCACGTCGGTGGGATAGTGCAGGCCGAGAAAAACGCGGGATGCCGCGACGGAGACGGTGAAAGGAACCAGCAGCCACAGCAGCGCCGGCGCGTAGGAGCCCACCACCAGCGTGAAGAAGACGCTGTGCATGGTGTGACCCGAAGGGAAGCTGTAGCGGTCGAGGGGAGGCACCGCCAAATCGAAACCCTCGGCGAAAGCATAGGGGCGCTCCCGGGCGGTGCGGCTCTTGAGACCGCGGTACACGCCGTGACACACGAGACCCGCGAGAATCACGTGGACGACGGCGGCCGAGGCGGCGAGGCCGCGGGTCAGGAAGAGCGAGGCGAGGATCAGGTACCAATAGTGACCGTCGCCGAGTTTGCTCACGACGCTGAAGTAGCGCCGCAGCGGCGCTGCGCTGCAGCGATGGCAGAGGCGACAGATCGGGATCTCGAGCTCCGAGATTCGATCGAAGGTCCGTTCCCAAGGCGTGGCTCGCACGGCGGCGTGTCTCCTCTTTTTGGGTTGGGCGCGGGTCGCTGGGCGATTTCGTCCTGATGCCCCAAAAAAATAGGCCGTGCCTTTAAAGCCGGCGTGAACGGGCCGTGATGTTCAAAGAAAGCCGGGAGCGACTGGGAAAAGCCTTCTGGAGAGCAGATTTAGGGCCCTCGGGCCGAAATTTCTACCTCTTGGGTGATCAGGTTTTTGTGCAGGATGCGCATGTAGAGAGAGTCATCTTGGCCAAGATCCTAGAAATTGGCCGCCAGTGAATCTAAAATCACGCCATCGAGACAAAACTGGCTGTTCACCAGGCTGATCGGCCACCACCGAGGACCCCCATGACCCGCGATGAAATCCTGCGCCTCGCTGATGAAGAAAACGTGCGCTTTCTTCGTCTTCAATTCACCGATCTCTTCGGAGCGCTGAAGAACGTCGAGATTCCCCGCAGTCAGTTCGAGAAAGCCCTCGACAACCAGATCATGTTCGACGGTTCGTCGATCCAGGGCTTCACCCGGATCGAGGAGTCCGACATGCTGCTCTTCCCCGACCTCGAGACCTTCCAGATCAACCCCTGGAAGAGCCCCGACGGCTCGCGGGTGGCGCGCATGATCTGCGACATTCACATGCCCGACGGCGCGGGCTTCGACGGCTGCCCTCGCCTGTGCCTCAAGCGGCAGGTGGAGCGCGCCTCCGAGATGGGCTACACCATGGTCGCCGGACCGGAGGCCGAGTTTTTCCTCTTCCAGAAGGACGAGAACGGCAAGACTCTCCTCGACACCCACGACGCAGGCGGCTACTTCGACCTGACGCCGGTGGATCGCGGCGAGGAGTGCCGGCGCGACATCGTGGTCTTCCTGGAGTCCATCGGCTTTGAGGTCGAGGCGGCGCACCACGAGGTGGCCCCGGGTCAGCACGAGATCGACTTCAAGTACTCCGAGGCGATCAAGTGCGCCGACAACGTGGTGACGTTCAAATTCGTGGTCAGAAAGGTGGCCCTCGACTACGGGCTGCACGCCACCTTTATGCCCAAGCCGATTTTCGGCGTCAACGGTTCGGGTATGCACGTGCACCAGAGCCTGCTCGGCCAGGACGGGGCCAACGCCTTCTTCGACGAGGCTGCGGACTACAGGCTTTCGCAGACCGCCATGGGCTATATCGGCGGCGTTCTCGACCACGCCCAGGCGATCGTCGCCGTGACCAATCCCCTGGTGAACTCCTATAAGCGCCTGGTGCCGGGCTTCGAGGCTCCGACCAACATCGCGTGGTCGGAGAAGAACCGCTCGCCCATGGTGCGCGTGCCCGCCAAGCGCGGCATGTCCACGCGCTGCGAGGTCCGCATGCCGGATCCGGCCTGCAACCCGTATCTGGCCCTGGCGGTCATGCTGGCCTCAGGCCTCGACGGCATCGAGCATCAGAAGCTCGCCGGCCCGCCGGTGGACAAGAATATCTTCGCCATGAGCCAGCGCGAGAAGCGGCGGCTGAAGATCGCTCCGCTGCCCGGCAACCTCGAGGAAGCGCTCAACAAGCTCGAGAAGGATAAGGTCGTGATGGGCGCTCTCGGGCCGCATATCGCGGAGCACTTCATCTCGGCCAAGCGCCAGGAGTGGCAGGACTACATCGCCCACGTGCACCCCTGGGAGCAGGACCGCTACCTCGCCGAGTATTGATCCTCTCGGCAGACCGCCCGCCGCGCGTCAGGCGCGGCGGGTGATGCACACCACGGCGGGCACCGGCGCTTGGTCCCGCTCGCCGTGGGGAAAGTTCGAGCCCGCGGGCACGGTCCTCGTCTGCTCGAAGGGTTGGTCATCTCGGTCGTGCACGGTGTGCTTCTGAGTCTGGCTGGGCGCGGCGCTGGTGCGCACGCCGCCCCCCTCGCCCGGGTGCTGGACCGAGAGAATCAGGGTCTCGCCGTCTTCGCTGAAGGTCGGGCCGCAGAGTTCGGCGTCCATGGGCGCGATGGCGAAGAGCTGCGGCAGGGCTTTGTGGCGGCCCTCGGTGGGAATCATGAACATGGCGTTGTTGCCGAACACGCCCGGGAAGTATTTGCCGCCTGCGTCGGTGCCGTCGACCGACTGGCGGGCGGTGGGAAAGTTCTGCGCGGTGGTCGAGATGTCGGTGACCATCCAAATATTGCCCGAAGGGTCGAAGACAAGATTGTCGGCGCATGCGAAGCCGCCGCCTTTCTCCGCCACCTCGCCGCTCTCCACGAAGCGGCCCCAGGTGAAGGATCGAGCCGCCGGGTCGGCCGCGCCGTTTTCTCCGCGATCCTCGACGATGCGGAAGATGGCGCCGTACTGGCGCGAGTTCTCGGAGCGCGAGTCCTTGAAGATCCGAAAGTCCGGGGAGCCGTCGCCGCCGTCGGTGTGGTCGGTGAAAGCGATATAGACCGAGCCGTCGCCCGGGTGGACCTCCAGATCCTCGGGGCGCGCCGCCGGCGTGCCGCCGCAGGCGTTGGCCATCAAAAAGGCGTCCATCAGGAGCACGCCGCGCTTGCGCTCGCGAATCTCGTCTTCGCTCTCGCCCTCCGCGGTCACCAGGTCGCCGAGGGTGCAGCGGTCAAAGGGCTTGCCGGTGAACTTCTCGACGATCGAAATCCAGGCGTCGACCTCGAGGTCCGGATTGTCGCGGTCGGTATCGCCGACGCTCACCGCGCCGCCGACGAAGCGGGAGGGCACCTGGATGTGCTGGGAGTGGCAGAACTCGGGCTGCGGGGCGCGCAGCGGGGTGTCGACATCGATCGGCACCCATTCGCCGGTGTAGTCGGGCAGGAAGCGGGCCACGTAGAGGGTCCCGCTCTCGAGCAGGCGGCCGTTGCCGGGGTCGGCGGGGTCCCGGGCCCTGCCGTCTGAGACGAATTTCCACACGTGCCCGCCTCGGCGGTCGTCGCCCATATAGGCCGCCAGCGGCTTGCCGGCCTCGCAGCGCAGAGTCACGTTTTCGTGCCGGAAGCGCCCGAGGGCGGTGTGCTTGCTCATGGCGCCGGTGGCCGGATCGACCTCCGCGACCCAGCCGTACTCGCGGCCGTCGAGGTCCCAGAAGTACCCGGCTCCGTCTATGGAGGTCGGCACGGGGTCGTCGAAGAGGTAAACGCCTCCGACGCGCTCCACCCGGCCGCCCCAATACTGGGACTGTCCGGGAATCGGCCGGCCCGCGGGGGTGACGTTCTCCGCGACGGAGTTGTGAAAATTCTCCTCGCAGGTCAGGAAGGTGCCCCAGGGCGTGGTGCCGCCTGAGCAGTTGGACATGGTGCCCCGGGGCGGCGTTTCGAAGTGCGCCGCGGCGGGCCCCGAGAACCTGGAGTGCGAGGCGGGCTCGCCCACGACGTTCTGCCGGCGATGCGCGGTGATGCGGCGGTGGTCCTTCGCGTCGCGGATGACCTCGAAGCGGCCGTCCTCGAGGCGACGGGCGCGCAGGATCGAGACGCCCATTTGATCGAGGATGCGTTCGGAGACCGCCTTCATGCGAGCCCGGATCTCCTCGGGGATCGCGGCCATGGCCGCCTCATCCGTCAGGTCGACCCGGTTTCCGAGGGCGCTCCACTCGCCGTCGATACTCAGGATGCCGCGCTTGGCGAGGGGCGGCGTGCGGGGATCCTGAGTCATGGCGAGAACCGGCAGGGCCTCTCCCTTGAGGCTCTCGTGGGCCGCGGCAAAGGGCCGGTACGAGACGTACTCGTGGTTCACGAAGAGCCAATATTCGTCGTCCGTTCCCGGGATCGGCAGCAGGCCCGTGTAGTCGTTGTTGTAGCCAAAGTCGATCCGGTGCTCGCCCTCTCCGAAGCTCTCGCCCCAGCGGGCGATCACGTCGTAGCGGAAGCCCTCGGGCAGGGTGAGATCGTCGATCACCTCGAAGCGCGCCAGGCGCCTCCTGTCCTCGGAGCGCGGCGCGTCGTCGCCCGGCAGCGGCACGGGGTAGGCCGGCGAGCGCCAGGTGGCGCGACCGTCGGCCCGCACCCAGGCGCCGCGCGCGGCGGGGGCGCAGCCGAGCTGGGTGAAGGCGGTTCCCAGGGTCGCGGCGCCGAGCATCGCCGAGGCGCCGGTGCCGACGTATTTCAGAAAACGCCTGCGGTCGATCGAGAGGGCCGAGGTGCCGGGCTTTTCGACGTTGGGCTTTTCGGAGATGGGCTGCTGCGGGGGAACGTCGACGCTCATTGCGGTTTCTCCTGGGGCGTCAGTGCGAGGTCGATCCAAACGAGATAGTGGTCGCTCGCCCTGGCCTCGCCTTCTACCAGCCGGCGCTCGGGGCTGCCCTCCTCGGGCACGTAGACGCCCGAGGCCACCACCTCTAGGTTTCGGCTGGGCAGGGCGTAGTCGATGCGGCCGAATCCTGAGGTGAGGGTCCGGCGGTCGCCGGGGTAGGGGGGCCGGCGACTCGAGGAGGGAGGGTCGATGCGGCCGACGCTGCGCGGCACCGGATCGACTAGCCGAGGGTGGGAGAGGAGCTGGTCGATGGCCGGGCGGCCGTACTCTGCCGGGCTGCGCACCGGATCGGCGTTGAGATCGCCCAGCACCACAACCGAAGCGGCCGGCGTCAGGCCGCCGCGCTGTCCCAGGTCGTCCACCATCCAGCTCGCGGCCTCGCCGCCGCTGAGGTAGTCGGCCACCATGCGGATTTCGTCGAAGTTGCGGCGGCCGTTGCGATCCTCCTCGCCGTCAAAGACGGGCGGCGTCGGGTGGCTGGCGAGAACGTGAAGCCGCCGGCCCTCGATTTCGAGGGGCACATCCCACAGGCTCTTGCTCGAAAGCCGCAGGAGCGCGGCCTCTTCGGGGCTGTACCACTCGGGCCGTCCGTCGCGGCCGTCGGGCATCAGGTGGCCCGGCATGGCGATCCAGCGCTGGCCGCGGAAGCTGCGGACGCCGCGGGCGTCGATCGGAAAGCGCGAGAGAAGCGCCATGCCGTACTGCCCGGGGTAGCGGCCGAATCCCCAGCCGTCATCGGGGCTTTCGGTGCTGCCGTCGTTGTTGAGGTCATAGCCCGAGGGAACGCCGGTGTTGACCGGTCCGGTCCACGAGTGGGGATAGACGAGGGGCTCCTGGCCCGACTGCGAGACCCCCAAGAAGCGCTCCCTGAAGGCTCGGAGCACGCGGTCATCGTCGGCGTAGTCCACCTCGAGGAGGAGCAGAACGTCGGGCCGCACCCGCTGCAGAATTTCGGCGGCGGAGCGCAGCTGAGGGCTCGCGCCGGGCGCGTCGGCGTCGCCTTCGGCCGGCAGAGCCTTGCGGGCGGAGAGCTCCCAGACGTTGAAAACCGCCAGGCGCACCGCGTCCTCGGCGGGGCGCTCGTCGGCCCTCGCCCCGGGGGCGGCGGTGAGGAGAGCGGCGAGCGCCAGGCAGAGGAGCGCCCGGCTGCGGGCCCGCGCGGCGGGCGCTGTGGTAGCTTCGAGGCCCTTCAGACCGCATTTTTTATCGGGCCCTTCGCTATGTTCTCTGCGCTGCATCGTTTCCCGGGTGGCCTTCGGGCCGTTGTGATCTTGGTTTGCCTCCTCGTCTCCGCGTGGCTTGGCTGCGCCGGAAAAGGCCTCGGACCGCGGAGCCCGGCCGCCCGCCCCGCCGCCCTCAGCGGCACCGCGCCGGCCGTGAGCGTCTCCCTGCGCGTCGTCTCGCCGCCGCCGGAGGTTCAGCACGGCGCAGGCCCCCTGCGCTGGCTGGGAGGCTACGTTCTGACCTCGAGCGAGAGCAGATTCGGAGGCTTCTCGGGGCTGCTGGTCGACGGCGATCGCCTGGCCGCGGTTTCCGACCGCGGCTGGTGGTGGACCTCCCGCATGGTCCGCAGGCCGAACGGCGCGCTGTCCGGGCTGGTCGAAAACCGCGTGGCCGCCATTCTCGACGTGGACGGCGCTCCGGTGCGCGGGCGCGGGCGCTACGACGCCGAGGAGCTGGCGAGGCTGTCCGGCCGATGGGTCGTCGCCTTTGAGGGGGAGCATCGTCTCCATGCTTATCACGGCTCCCACACCGCGGATCTGGGCGGCGTTCAGCCGGAGCTGCTCGCCTCGCCCGATCTCGCGCATCTGGAGGACAATCTGGGCCTCGAGGCGGTCACCGCGGTGTGGGGCGAGGAGCTGCTGCTCTTCTCCGAGGGCCGAGGCGCGGACTCCGATCCGCTCGAGGCCTGGATTTCCGACGGCTTCGCCGGCGCGCAGCCGCGGTGGCGAGAGCTCGCCATCGAGCCTTCGGATCCTGGGTTCAGGCCGACCGCGGCGGCGACGCTGCCCGGCGGTGACGTGCTCCTGGCGCAGCGCAAATACAACCCCGAGGAAGGCGTGCGGATCCGCGTTTTCCGCATCGGCGCGGAGTCCCTGCACGCGTCCGGCGCCGGGGCGACGGTGCGGCCCGAGGAGTGGCTTCGCCTGGCTCCGCCCACGCCGATCGACAATATCGAGGCGATGGACGTGGGCGTTCTGCCCTCGGGCAAGACCGTGGTCTATCTGCTCGCCGACGACAACTTCAGTGACAGCCAGGACACGCTCCTTCTTCTCTTCGAGCTCGCGCCGCAGCCTTAACCGAACGGAGAAGGACAGCGCCCGAGCCTTCGAGTGTGAGCCCGGGCCGTGAGCGGGACGTGAAGGTCCGATGAAGTCCGAGAGCGCGGCCTCTCTCTTTTGTCTGGATCCCGGGAGAGCCCCCGCACGTCGTAGGAAACTCCGCCGACGGGAGAGAAGTCGAGTCGGGGAGTCGCGGGCTCAGGCCGAGGATCGACGTCCTGGAGGATAGAGCTGAAGCAGCTTCTGAATCAGGTCCGCGGCCTCGTGATCCTCGAGGCTGCCGCTCATCGCGCGGCTCCAATACTCCTCGGTGTGGACCCGATTGGCGGGCTGCCTACGTCCACGGGCTCCCTCCGCCGCCTTCCGCATCTCCCGGCGGAAAATGGTCGGGCGCTTTTTGGCCCACCGGCAGAAAGAGCGACTGAAAACCTGGATGCTCGAGAATCCCAGCATCTCGCTGATCTTCCAGATGGGCAGGTCGCTGTCGCTCAGCAAGCGGGCGGCCGTCTCCAGGCGGCAGTGCGAGATATAGGCGTGGGGTGGGCGGCCCACCGCCGCGTGAAAGTGAATCGCCACGGAGTTGTCGCGGATACCGCAGGCATCCTTGAGCCGGTTGACGTTCAGCTTGGGATCGAAAAGGTGGGTTTCGATGAATGCCAGCATCGGCTGAAGCCGCGGAGGCACCCGTTCGCGATCCGAGCGAATCTTCTCCATTGTTTCGAGCGCAGCTGCGCTCAGAAGGTCCTTAGATGTCGCCTGCACCGTCATCTTGATGAAATTCCCGTCGTCGCCCTAGAGATGTGGAATCGCCGTCCCCTTGCGATCCCTAGGAGTCGGAGCCTTTAATTCCCTCCGCTCTCGTCCGAGGTGTGTGAGCTCTTGAGAACAGCGGATCGCGCGTCCCGGCTTTCTCGGGAAAACGGATCCGTCTACTCTTCAAAGAGCGTGTTGCGTGCGGCCGAGGGTTCAACCGAACCGCCAAACGCGGGCGTTTCGTCTGGCCGTATCGACTGAACGCGCCGATTATAGAAGAATTCTCAGCTTCGCATATGTTGACGCTGCAGGGTCTCGAAACCCTCGCGCGTTCCTCGCTTTGGGCCGTCTTCGGGCGAGATCGCCGCAGAAGCGCGGTTCAGAAAGGCGAGCCAATGGGCCCGGATTTCTCGACGCTGTGCGGAATCAGAATGCCTCCTGTGCGGCTGTGAGAAAACGTCTGAGCGATTCCGAGCGTTTTTCCTACAGGGCTGAAGTGTCGAAAAAGAGGGACGAGCGGCCGATTCGAGCGGACCTCGCCGTGGCGGGGCGACCGACGCTACTCGGCGAGGCCCGAGCCGCGATGGTTTTGCCGAGAAAAGGGGATCGACCTTCCCCCCGGTCGGTAGGGCAGCGGACCCTTCCGCGCTGGAGCTCGCGGCAAACGTGCGGGAGCCCGCCGCCATCCCTCAGAAGGCCGCCCGCGCGCGGTCGTGTGGCCGGGTGCCACCGACCCGGCGGTCTGCTTTGATCGTCTTATGTTCCGAAAGCAGTCGATTCCGGTCGAAGCCTCGATCGACCCGGCGGCGCTTCTGATGCAGACGGCGACGCCGCCGTGGGCCAGACTTCAAGATCTGGCGGGCATTACCCGCGAGCTGACCATCCACGATCTGCGGCGCACCGACGCTCCCAAGGCGGTTCAGGAGGCGCCGATCACCGTGATCAGCGAGCTCCTGGTCCTCTCGTAGACGAGTACAACCGAGATACACGCCCTGGCTGAGGCGAAGCGGTGGCGACTCCGCCGGCTCAGGTCAGATGATCAGGCCGCGGCCCTAAGGCAGAGTCTCCGACCAGGCTGAGGTGTTGCCGGACTCGAAGCCGTTCGCGAATACGACGTCGAATCTGGCGCTGTCGCTGATCGTTACGACAGCCCGGTCCTCGGTGATGAAGGGCTTGAGGGAGTAATGAACCTGAGCGCCCGCGGCTGGCAGGGGGTCGAGATCCGCCAGGCAGCTCCCTCGCGATTCCTCCTGGCCGCTCATCCCATAGCGAACCTCGATGTCCGCTGAAGCGCAGTCGGTGGACACAAACCGAATGGTGTAGTCGTCGCTTGTTCCGGCAATTTCGTCAACGCCTGAAGCCGCGAAAAGCACGGTGTTGACCGCGTCGGCCGTGAAGCCGCGATAGCTCGCGCCGCGCTGCAAAGCCGAATACATAACTGCCTGTGTGCTCTGCCGCCCGAGAAGCAGGCCTACACCGAGATTGGCGTTCGCTGGCCATGAGCTGCCCGAGGGCAGGTCGATGATGCGCCTCGAATAAGTTGTGCGGTCAACCGGTGGCGAAAACGTGAAGGGGTCGTTGTCCGCAGAACGGAACCAGTGAAGTACGCGCGTCCCTGGCAGTGGCGCGGGTCTGTCGTCCGCCGATCCGAAAATGTTGTCGGCGCCGACTGAAAATGAAGCTGCGCCCAGTGACTCTGTGTGGCTGGTGTCGCGCCAGTTTGTGTGACCGAGGCCGACACCGCAGTGGCCAAACTCATGAAGGACGACGGACGTCATGGAGAAGGGGTCATCCGTGTCCAGAGGCCCCTGCTCGAAGGTCCTGCATCGGAGGCAGTTCTCCGGTGTTGCCTCCAGCTGATTCCACATTTTGATGGCCTCATCGACCGCCGGCCGCGTGATCTCGTCGAGACCAGGCTTGATGCAGACCCTGACCTCGACAGGCCCGCCGGTACCGTCGTAGGCCGCGGGGTGCACCGTAGCGAAAGGCGGATAGGGATCAACGTCCGATAGGTGGAAGGTTCCGGCGCCCGCTGTGGCGGCTAGGCCTGCCCCGGCGATTGCCGCGACGAGGCAGCGACTCATTTCGCACCCCACTTCCGGCGGTGATCCCAAAGCAGCTTGGAGAGTTCGGCCAGAACCACGTATTGGGGAATGTCGGGCAGGATTTCGGACGCGTAATCAGGGGATTTAGTGTCGACGCTGCGGACTGCATCGGTGACTCGGTAGCTGCCTCGCTCGTAGCTCTCGAGCGCGATGATGGTGCGGAAGCGTGCGGCATCCGTCATGCCCGGGAAAACGGTCCCTAGGTCTTGCAGGTGCCACGCCCGGACCGTGTCGCTATCCCATTCCGCGAGCCCGTGAGAAACAGCGCGGTCAAAGAGGGCGTCGAGGTCTTCAGCGGCCATCTGTCCAGCGCCCGCGCCGCCGCGGGTGTCGGAATATTCCATACGGCCGTCCCCGTAGACGACGAGGGTGACCGAAATCGCATCCCAGTCCAGCTCTCCGTGAAGCGTCAGGATCGCCTTTAAGGGGTCGTGGCTCCTTTTGTATTCCGCATCGGCGTAGCGCGCGATACGCGGCGCCAGCTCGGCGCCGACGCTCGAGGCAAGGATCATCAGGGCCAGGAAGCCCGCGAGGTGTCGAAAGCCCATGCTTCCCCTCCATGTCTCAGTTGATGGCGTCTTCCCAGACGTCAGCGCAGCGAATAGAGCGACGTTACCACCGCCGCGGCGCGGGCGGTGGTCTTGGGGAAAAGGGCTGACCCGCCTTCCGCTCGGTCGGTAGAGCGGCTGCCCTCTCAGGTAATCCAGTCGGGGACGCTGAGATCTTGGTCACGCTCTATGACCCTGCGGCCCAGAAAGGGGCCACGATACGAGCGCCTGGGTTCGCCTCCTCGAAAAGGTCCAAGGCGGCTCGAGCGTGCCGAGATTCCAAAGCCCTCGCTGCTGCGACGAAAGCTGCGGCGGAGCCGACGCCACCGATCCTGAGCCGGATTCTGCCTGACCGATCCAGGTCGGCGCCTGCCCCGCCTTCACTCGTCCGCTGGAGGCGATAAGATCCAGCGTGCTTCCTGCAGCGAATCCAAGGAGGCTGGCCGCACCCTCATCCGGCTGGTGACATGTAAGTAACGCCGAGCCGGAGACTCAGACGCCCCGATGGCCGTGAACCGCTGACTGTATTGGTACCGCTACCCCGACTTGAACGGGGGACCTCCTGATCCACAATCAGGCGCTCTAACCAACTGAGCTATAGCGGCACAAGCCTGGCCGATGCCGGCGAGTCCGCGATGATACTGCCGGCCATGACGGCTGTAAAGAGCCCGGCGGGGCCGGTGCTAACCTGCCCCCGCCCGAGAGACAGACAGACAGACTTTGACGCTCGCGAAGGAGCACCCCCATGTCGGACGAGGAACGCGAGGTTCTCGACATTGACGTTTTATTTGTAGGCGCCGGGCCCGCCAGCCTGGCCGGCGCCTACCACCTCGGCAAGTTGATCGAGAGCCACAACGCCGCGGGCGAAGGGGAGCCCATCGACGTGATGATCGGCGTCCTCGAGAAGGGCGAAGAGATCGGCAGCCACGCCCTCTCGGGCGCCGTGATCGACCCCAAGGCCCTGCAGGAGCTGATGCCCGACGAGTGGCAGGACGCCCCCTTCGAAGCCAAGGTGGAGAAGGAGGGCTTTCTCTACATGACCGAGAACGGCGCGACCAACCTGCCGGTGCCGCCGCCGCTGGTCAACAAGGGTAAATACGTCGGCTCCCTCGGCAAGATTATGAAGTGGCTGGCGCCCAAGCTCGAGGATATGGAGATCGACGTCTTCTGCGAGTTCCCGGCCCAAAAGGCCCTGATCGAGCAGGGCGAGGACGGCCGCAAGCGGGTGCTCGGGGTGCGCACCGGCGACCGGGGCCTCGACAAGCACGGCAAGCCCAAGAGCAACTACGAGCCCGGGGTGGATATTCACAGCCAGGTGGTGGT
This sequence comes from Acidobacteriota bacterium, assembly GCA_039027015.1. GTDB lineage: Bacteria > Acidobacteriota > Thermoanaerobaculia > Multivoradales > J023 > JAUIJL01. Next base: position 14,145 of record JBCCLG010000028.1, read on the forward strand.
GTTCGGCGAAGGGCCCCGCGGCACGGTCGCCAAGCAGCTGGAGGCGGAGTTCGGCCTCACGGACGGCAAGAATCCCCAGGTCTACGCCATCGGCATCAAGGAAATCTGGCAGCTGCCGGAGGGCCGCCTCGAGCCCGGCGAGGTGATCCACACCATGGGCGAGCCCCTCGGCTGGTCGACCTTCGGCGGTGGCTTCATCTACGGCATGGCGGACAACCAGGCGATCGTCGGCCTGGTGGTGGGCCTCGACTACGAGAACCCCCTCCTCGATCCCCACGCGGAATTCAACCGATTCAAGACCAACCCGTGGATGCGGGAGCTGCTCGACGGCGGCGAAATGCTGATCTACGGCGCCAAGGCCATTCCCGAAGGCGGCTGGTGGGCCATGCCCCGCAGTTGGGGCGACGGCTTTCTGCTGACCGGCGACTCCGGCGGCTTCCTGAACGGCATGAAGCTCAAGGGAGTGCACCTGGCTATGAAGAGCGGGATGCTGGCCGCGGAGACGATTTTCGAGGCTCTGCGCGCGGGCGGCATCACCGAGGCCCGCCTGGGGCAGTTTCAGCGCAAGGTGGAGAACAGCTGGGTGTACGACGAGCTGTGGCCGAGCCGCAACTTCCACCAGGCCTTTGAGCGCGGCGGCAACTTAGCCGTGATGCTGCAGGCCGGCCTCGGCATGGTGACCGGCGGTCTGGGATTCGGGGTGGCCAATCGGCTACACGCGGATCCCGGGCACGAGCGCATGCAGAAGCTCACTCAGCCCAAGGGCTGGAACCTCGAAGAGCGGCCGCCGGTGGAGATCGACAATAAGCTGACCTTCGACAAGCTCGGCGACGTCTATAACTCCGGCACCGCGCACGAGGAGGATCAGCCCGTGCACCTCCACGTGGCGGACCCGGAACACTGCGTCACCGTGTGCGCCCACGAATTCCAGAATCCCTGCCAGCGCTTTTGCCCGGCCAACGTCTACGAGATCGTGGAGGACGCCGAGCACGAGACCGGCAAGCGTCTGCAGATCAACGCGTCGAATTGCGTGCACTGCAAGACCTGCGACATCGCGGATCCCTACCAGATCATCACCTGGGTGCCGCCCGAGGGCGGCGGCGGGCCGAACTACAGCAAGATGTAGCCGACGGGCCCGCGCTCAGGCCATCGGGTGGCGGAAGGACGCCGAATAGCGCCCCGTCACCCGATGCTCGAGCTGCCGCTCGATATCGCCGAGCAGGCTGGAAGCCCCAAAGCGGAAGAGATCCGGCCTCAGCCAGCGGTCGCCCAGCTCTTCCTTGATCAGGCTGAGATAAACCAGGGCGTCCTTGGCGGTGGAGATGCCGCCGGCGGGCTTGAAGCCCACCCGGTAGCCGGTGCGCTCCTGAAACTCGCGGATCGCCCGCACCATCACCAGGCTCACCGGCAGGGTGGCGTTGGCCTTCTCCTTGCCCGTGGAGGTCTTGATGAAGTCGCTGCCGGCCATCATGCACACCAGCGACGCGCGCTGCACGTTGCGCAGGGTGCCGAGCTCGCCGGTGGCGAGAATCGCCTTGAGGTGCGCCTCTCCGCACGCCTCGCGAAACGCCCGCACCTCGTCGTAAAGCGCCCGCCAGCTGCCGGTCAGAACGTGCTCGCGGGTGATCACGATATCGATTTCCTCGGCGCCCGCCTCGACCGAAGCGTGGATTTCCTGCAGCCGCTGCTCGAAGGGCGAGAGGCCGGCGGGAAAGCCCGTCGACACCGCGGCCACCGGAATGCCGCTGCCCTCGAGGGCCTGGGCGGCGGTTTCGACGAAGCGGTGGTAGACGCAGACCGCGCCGGTCGAAAGCTCGAGATCGCCTGCGCCCAGGGCCTCGAGCAGATCGGCGCGCACCGGCGAGCGCGCCTTGGCGCACAGCCGCCGGACGCGCCCGGCGGTGTCGTCACCGGCGAGGGTGGTGAGGTCGATCAGGCTGACGGCGCGCAGCAGCCAGCCCGCCTGGGCGTCCTTTTTCACCGAGCGGCGGGTGCCGATTGTGGCGGCCCGGCGTTCGGCGGCGCTGCGGTTGACCTGCACATGGCGCAGCCAGCCGGTCTCGAGGGGCGTTCCGGGGTTGCGGTCAAGGACCGGCTCCGGCTTCGGTCGCGGAGTCTTCGGGGTCCCTGGCGGCGGCTGGGTCTTGACGGCTTCGGTCGGCATGGCGGCTCTTCTCGGGCGTTGGTCGGAAGCGAGCGTCGGGCTCTCCGGTCGATGTCGTGAGCGCCCGCGATGCTATCTCACGGTCTACGGGGTTCCGGCGCGGAGCCGCTGGCGCAGCCACTCGCCCTCTTTGACCAGCGCCCGCCCGAGCCCGGTGATCACCAGGCGCACGGGGGACATGGTGGCGAAGGCGCCGGCGATAGCCCACAGGGTCTCAGGGCCCACCCGGCGCTCGCTGGTGATGGCGTAGATCGGCTCCCAGCGCTGCGGCAGGAACTTCGCCTTGAACGCGTCGAGGCCGTCGAAGTTGTAGAAGCGCCGTCCATGGGCGCGCATCCAGGAGAGCAGGAGGCGCAGCCAGGCGGGCTGCGGCGGCGTCTCGACGCCACAGGCCCTGCTCGAGAGGGGCGAGAGGCCGAGGGTCACCCACCGGGCGCCCTCGGCGGCCAGGTCGCGCCAGGCGGCGTCGAGCATCGATTCGGTGGTGCCGTTAGGCGCGCTGTGGCCGCGCACGAATTGCTCGATCAGCCAGCCGTTGCGCTGGGGTACGGGGGAGGCGACCACGAAGCCGATGGCCTCGCCCCGCCGCTCGGCCACGTAGACCCGCCGGTCGTAGAGGCGACCGAGGGTGTCGGGCTCGATCAGGAAGTGGAGCGGCGGCAGGCCGCGGGTCTCGAGCCATTCGCGGAGGCACTTCTTGAGGGCGGGGTGACCGCTCGCCCGCTCGTGGGGCCAGCGGCTCACCTGCACCCCCTTGTTGCCCGCGCGGTTGAGCTGGGCGCGCAGGGACGCCTTGCCCTCGAGGATCGACGGCCAGGCCGCTGGATCCCATACCGGCTGGGCCCCCAGCAGGATCCTGTCGAGCGGGCCC
>JBCCLG010000029.1:0-17169 GCA_039027015.1 Acidobacteriota bacterium
TTCCCTGAAGCCTTCCACCTGCCCAATGGCCTCGCGCAGCGCGCCGTGGGACCCCCCCTCGACGTGCACGAAGCGGTGGCTGGTGAAGAACGGCCGCAGCTCGAGAGCGTTCTCGTAGGGAGTCGAGGTGTCCCAGTTGCCCTGCACCATCAGGACCGGCACCGAGCTCTCGAACGGGCGCCTGAAGGCCTCGCCGAGGTCGGCGTCCCAGGAGGCGCAGTAGGAGTCGTAATAGTCCCAGGTTTCGCCTAGCAGCGCCGCCGCGGGATCCGAGCGCAGCGTGGCGCCGCGCTCGGCCGAGAGACCCGAAGCGCAGTCGATTTGAAAGTAGGCCGCGTCGTTAAGACCGCGGTCCTCAATCGCTCGGCCGAGCCCGCCGAGGGCCGGCTCATAGTCGCCGTCGATCAAGGTCAGCAGGTCGAGGGGCCACCTCCTGGCGCGATGGCGGAAAGCGGTCGTTCCGGAGTAGCCCCAGGCAAAGGACTTCAGCAGGTCGCCGTCGACCTCCAGCTCGGCGGTGGTCTCCTCGCCCTCGGCGCCGTCCGCCGGAGGAATCGAGATATCCATCGTCACCGGCTCGGCGTTGCGGGCCTCGACCATGGCCTGGTAGGCGTCGATCAGGCCCTCCTCCGGCATCAGGCTCGCCAGCTTGGGATCGGCCTGGGCCGAGGCCGCCATGCGCTCGAGCGCGGCCTTCACGTAGCTGGGCATATCGTAGGTGTGGTCAGGGCCCTCCAGGCCGCCGAAGGTGGCCCGCGCCACGCTCTCGGGATAAAGCCGCAGCGTGGTCATGCCCCAATGGGAGCCGAAGCTCACGCCCCAAAGCTGGATCGTCTCGTAGCCCAACGACCTGGCGATCTCCACCACGTCGGCCGCCGCTTCGAGGGCGTTAAATCCCTGAAGGTCGTAGCCCAGAGCCTCGTACTTTTGACGGCAGGCGGCGGTCGCTTCCTGGACGACGGCCTTGCTGATCTCCTCGTCGAAGACCTCCTCGAAGGTCATCTCGCGCCGCGGATCGCAGGGCGTCGCGCCAGAGCTGCCGAAGCCCCGCTGGCCCGGCACGACCACGTCGGCAACCGCCGCCCAGGGCGCCAGCCGAGACTCGTAATACCCCGACTCCTCGAGAGACGGGCCGAGGCCGCCGAAGCCCGGCCCGCCGCGCAGCATGAAAATCGGCGGCGCGCCCCGGTCGGTCTCGCCCGCGGCCTGTTCGGCGTCCGGACGGTGGCGGAAGCGGAAGAACTCGACCTCCAGGGTCTTCTCGGACTGCGTCCTGCGATTCATCGGCACCTCGATCAGACCCCGGTCGTAGGCCAGGCTGCCGCCTTCCTCCAGCTCGAGGGTGCGCTCCTCCAGGGTGACCGCCCGCTCCGCCAGGGGCGGCGCGGCAAGAGACTCGGCCGGGGGCTCCTCGGCGATCTCGGCTGGAGGTGACTCGGTCGCGGGGCAGCCGGAGGTCAGAAGAGCGATGAGCGCGGCGCCCAGGAGAAACCTCGAGTCGCGGATAAGGGAGCTCGATGGGGGCTGCACAGGGGAGGAAGTCGTCATGGGATCTCCTTGAGGGGTCAGACTTTGGGCTTCTGATCTTAGACGGCCCGTCCGCCGGAAGGTTTATTCTTGTGTCAGGGGATCCACGCTAAGATGCGGCTGCCCCTCGCCTCCGCCAGCGCCCAGATCCGGTCGGAGAGTCCCGCAAGCTCACCGGAGCCTCGCCTTGAAGCTGACCTGCAGCAAGTGCCAGCACGCCATCGATATCCCGAGGGAGATCCTGAGCGCGCCTCAGCCTAGGGTGGTCTGCCCCTCGTGCGGCGCCAAATATCGGCTGAGGTCGAGGCCCGGGTCGCCTCCTACCCGGCAGGTCCAGACCGCCTCGGACCTACGCGCCCGAACGACCCCCTCCCTGCCCGCAGCCGCCGCGCCCGACCTCGCCGTGGCCCCCACGATTCTCGACGAGGGCTTAACGCGGGTCGCCGACGCGGCCAGCGGACCGGGGCGCCGCCGGGCCCCGGACCCCATCCTGCAGCCCGGCGAGCTGATCGCCGAGCGCTACCGCGTGGTGCGCTTCATCGCCCAGGGCGGAATGGGCGAGGTCTACGAGGCGGAAGACCTGGAGCTGCGTCAGCAGGTCGCCCTCAAGACCGTCAACGCCTCGATCGGCGACGAGCCCGCGGCCGTCGAGCGCTTCAAGCGCGAGATCGCCCTCGCCCGGCTGGTCACCCATCCGAACGTTTGCCGAATTTTCGACCTCGGCCAGCACGCGCAGCCCCCCGGCACGGACGGCGAGCCCGCGGAGCCTCTTATCTTCCTCTCCATGGAGCTGCTGCGCGGCGAGACCCTGAGTCAGCTCCTGCGGCGCCGCGGCAGGCTGCCGCTCGAGGCGGCCCGGCCGCTGATCGATCAGATGGTCGGGGCCCTCGAAGCGGCCCACGCGGCGCGGGTGATTCACCGAGACTTCAAGAGCGAGAACGTGTTTCTGGTGCCCGTCGAGGCGCCGGCAAACCCGCTGGAGACGGCGGCAGCCGAGAATCTGCGGGCGGTGGTTACCGACTTCGGTATCGCCCGCGGAGAGGACTCGAGCGATCGCTTCGCCGCCCAGGTTACCGGCCTCGGCATCGTCGGCACGCCGGCCTACATGGCTCCCGAGCAGGTGGAGAACGCACCCGAGATCACGACCGCCGCGGACGTTTATGCGCTGGGGGTGGTGATCTACGAGATGGTCACGGGCCGCCTGCCCTTTGACGGTGGCAACCCGCTGACCACCGCGGTCAAGAGACTGCAGGAGCCTCCCGATCCGCCGCGTCTGCACGTGCCCAACCTGCCTCCGCAGTGGGAAAACACGATTCTTCGCTGCCTGGAGCGTCAGCCGGAAAGGCGCTTCCAGCGGGTAGGAGACATCTCGCGGGCGCTCGAGCCGGGGGCTTCTTGGGCAGCCGCATCCTTCGAAGCGCAGCCCGGGGCCACGCCGGTCCAGGGGCCGCTTCCGTACCCTCCGCCCGAGGCTCCCACAACCGGCTTCGGGACGTCGCCGCCCTATGCCGCCGTCCCGCCCGTCGAGGGACTAACGCCCCAGCCCGCGCCGCCCCAGGCCTTGGCGCCGCAAGCCGTGACGCCCCAGACCGCGGCGCCGCAAGCCATGACGCCTCAGCCCCTGATGACGGCGCCCACCGGCTCCGCGGTCGGCGCACCGCCCGGGCGCAGCGGTCAAGGCAGGCTGCTGGGTCTTCTGGCCTTCCTGCTGGTAATCGTCGGCCTCTCGTCGTGGCTGGCGTGGCGCAACAGGGAGCTCGTCGACCCGAGCCGCGTGCAGCTCAGGCGGTCGGTCGCGGTGCTGGGGCTCGAGAATCTTTCGGGCCAGGCCGATGTCGACTGGCTGTCCACCGCCCTCACCGAAATGCTCAGCGCCGAGCTGGCCCAGAGCGAGAACCTGCGGGCGATCGCCAACGAGCGCGTGGCGGCCGCCAGGCTTCAGCTGCTGCCGGTGAACCCCGTCTCGAGCGACGCCGCCGCAACGTCCGCGAACGCCGCCGGGAGCAGCGCGGAAGAGGTGGCGCTCGGCCCAGGCGAAGCCGTCCCGAGAGCCGCAGAAGCACCCCACCCCGCCGCCGAAGGGCCGGTGGTCCTTCCCGAGATGACCGCCGCCACCCTCGCTCGCACCCGCTCCCTTCTCGGGTGCGACTTCGTGGTGTCCGGCAGCTACCTCAGCCTCCCCGGCGAGGCCGGTCTTCGCCTCGACCTGCGTCTTCACGACGCCGCCCTCGGAACCAGGGTCGCGACGCTGACCGAGCAGGGATCCACCGAAGGCCTCCTCGCCATGGTCGATAGCCTGGGGGATCGGCTGCGCGAAACCCTGGGGGATGTCGGCGAGGATCGGGAGGCCCAGAGCCTGCCTAGCGATCCCGAGGCGGCGAGGCTCTACGCCACCGCCCTCGACGATCTGCGCACCTTTCGGGCCGACGACGCGCGACAGGCGCTCGAGGAGGCCGTCCAGCGCGATCCCGACAATCCGCTGATTCGATCTGCGCTGGCCGCCTCGTGGAACGCCCTCGGCTTCTCCACGCGCTCGGCTGCGGAGGCGCGTCGGGCCTTCGAGCTGTCGGCGTCCCTGCCCCAGGAAGACCGTCTGCTGATCGAGGCGCGCTTTCGCGAGAGCCAGGGAGACTGGGGTTCCGCGAGCTCGGTGTACCGTCAGCTTTGGCAAAGCTTCCCCGACGAGCTGAATTACGGCCTGGGCCTGGTGGCGGCCGACACTGCGGGAGGCCAGGCCCTCGCGGCCCTCGACACCGTCGATCAGCTTCGCATGCTGCCCGAGCCGCTTTCGGACGACCCGCGCATCGACCTGGCGGAGGCCGCAGCGGCGGCTCTGGCCGGTCAAATGGAGCGTCAGGCCGAGGCGGCGGGACGCGCCGCCAGCCGGGCCGAGGCGGCCCAATCTCCCCTCCTCGAGGCGCAGGCCCGGGTCGCCCAGGCGCAGGGGCTGCGAACGCTCGGGCGGCCCGAAGAGGCCGAGCGCGCCGCCGGGCGGGCGGCGACGCTTTACGAGAGTCTCGATCAGCCGACCGGCCGGGCCGAGGCGCTCACCGCCCAGGCTTCGGCGCGATTCGACCAGTCGCGCTACGACGAGGCGGCCCGAGGCTACCGTCAAGCCGCCGAGATTTTCCGCGAGCTGGGAGATCGAGGCGGTCTGGCGTCGGCGCTCAACAATCTGGCGGTGGTGCGCAAGACGCAGGGCGACTTCGCGGAGGCCGGCGCGCTCTACCGCGAGACGGAGAGGCTCTACGAGGAGGTCGAGAACGCGCGCGGCCTGGCCGTTACGCGCAACAACCTGGGGGTGCTCCTGGTGGACCGCGACCGCCTCGAGGAGGCCATGGAAATCTTCGAGAGCACCCTCGAGGGATGGCAAGACGCCGGGGGCCGGGCGGGCCGGGCATACGCGCTGAACAACATCGGCGAAGTCCGTCGCCTACGGGGTGATCTCGGGCCGGCGCTCGAGAGCCACCAAGAGGCGGTGCGCATCCGCCAGGAGGGGGCCCGAAGACTCGACGAGGCGGTGTCGCTGGCGAACCTTGCCGGCGTCTACATCGAGATGGGAAACCTGGTGAACGCGCGCGAGAAGCTAGAGCAGGCCGAGGAGCTCGCCGAGCAGGCGGGCGATCCCGCCGCGCGCGCGCAGGTCGCCTACGCGCTCGGCGAGGTCCACCTCTACGCCGGCGAGATCGAGCAGGCCCTCGAGCGCCATACCGAAGCGCTGGAGCTGCGGCTTGAGCTTCGCCAGTCGGCCCTCGTGACCTCCAGCCAGATCGCCCTGGCGCGGGTCGCTCTCGAGGACGGTCGGCCGCAGGATGCCGAGGAGCTGGCGACCCAGGCGCGCTTCCAGTGTCAGGTCGACGAGCGACCGGCCGCCGAACTCCACGCTACGGCGCTGCTCGTGGAGGCGCGAATCGAAGCAAGCGGCGACGCGGACCTCATGCCCGGGGATCTGCCGTCGCTGCTCGAGGCCGCCGAGAGTCTGCTTCCCGGGGTCCAGCAGCCTGGCGCTCGGATCGCGATGGAGATCGCGGGGGCGAGAGCCCGCGCGACGCGCCAGCCGACGCGGGCGCTGGTGAGGCTCGATCAAGTCATCACCGAAGCCGAAAGCCGCGGCCTCGTGCTGCACGGGCTGGCGGCCCGCCGAGCCTGGGCCGAAATCGCCGAAGCGGCCGGCCGGTCTGACGAGGTTCAGGAGCGGCGGCTAGCCCTGGCGCGGGACCTCGAGGCAGGCGGCCTGAGGCTCTTCCTGCGATCTCGCCCGGGCCAGCGATAGCTCCCGCCCGCCGAAAAAGTGCCTGGCACCGCGAATCGCCGCTCCGCGAAAGTGCCCGGCACCGCCGCAAAGGTGCGCGCCGCAAAAGTGCCCGCGCCGCAAAAGTGCCCGGCACCGCGAATCAGCGGCACTCCGAATTGCCGAGCCCTCCTAAGGTGCCTGACACCACGGGCGCTTCAGTCTGGTACGGTTAACCCCGAGGCTGGAGGCAGATTTTATAGATCCAACCTACGGGAGCCCTCGCGAAGATCCGGCCCTGGGGATCAAGCCCCAAGGTCAGCTCGGAGGACGCTGGCTAGCGCTGACGGCCTAGGCGGATCGCGGCGGAGCTTTTTCTTTATGGACAACGCGGGAGACCCTTCAATGCGATGGACACTTTGGCTGCGTCGCGGCGCGATCGCCGCCGTGGCGCTCACGCTCGGCTTCGACTACGCCGCCGACACTTTTCCCCCGGTCACCGACGCACATCGAGCGCTCGAGTCGGTGCCTTTCCATCCCGGAGCCGAGGCGGTCATCCTGCATCGCAACTCCGAAATCCGATTTCGGGATCCGACCCGAGACATGAACTCGCGCATGCTGCTCGAGCTTCGAGTCAAGATTCTGAACGAGGAGGGACTCCGCCACGGGGATTTGGAAATTCCCCACAGCCGCTACTTCCGTCTCGCCTCTCTTAAGGGACGCACGGTCACACCCGACGGGACCGTGATCCCGGTCCCGGAGGATGCCGTCTTCAAGGAAAGGCTGTCCAAGAACGGCCGTAGCTTTGTGACCAAGGCGACCTTTCCCAAGGTCTCGCCGGGCGCTATTCTCGACCTTCGGGCCGAGTTCTTTTGGGATTCTCTCTACTTTCTGGACCCGTGGGTCTTCGCGCAGGAGCTTCCGGTTCTCTACTCGCGGGCCCGTTATTTCAAGCCTGAGGTGCTGGCGATCAAGACCTGGGCACGCCAGGTCGGCAAGCGAGAGATGCAGATCGAGCCTCGGCCGACGCCCCGCGGGCTTGAGTTCGATGTGGTCCTGGAGAATATCGCGGGCCTACCCGAGGAGCCCTACAGCTTTCCCGACATCGACCTCTCCTCTCGGTTTATGGTGATTCCCACCAACGTGATCCTCAGCTCGACGCCCGTGCCCCTGCTCACCGACTGGCGCACGGTGTGTAGGCTGTTCGAGAACGACTTCTACAAGGCCTATCGCAAGGGTGGCCGCAGCGCGGTTCGCCAGAAGGCTAAGGACCTGACCGAGGGCACCCGAGACCCGGCCGAGATCGCGCGCCGGCTGCTTTCCTTCGTGCGCGACGAAATCACCACGGTCGAAAGCGGTCTCGGAGTTTGGCTCGCCAGCGAGTCCGCGAGCGGCGACGTGCTCGACGCGAAACAAGGAACGGTCACCGAGAAGGCCCTGCTGCTGCAGGCGATGCTTGAGGCCTCCAAGGTCGACTCGGAGGTGCTGTGGGTGGCCGACCGCCGAGGGGGCCGAGTCGATCCCGAAGTCGCCAACCCAAATTGGTTTACCGGCGTCGTTCTGAAAACAGAGATCGGCGGTGAGACCGTGTTCCTCGACCCGTCAGACGGCGGTAACGGCATGGGGGTCCTGCCCTATTACCTCGAGAACACCAGGGCGATGAACTGCAGTCTGCGAAAACCCGAGGCGGTGACGCTCCCAGAGAAGTCCGGATCAGGCAACCAGCGGTCTGGCAAGCTGACGCTGGCCCTCGACGCTGACGGGCGCTTTTCGGGGCAAGGCGCGCTCGAGCTTGCCGGCCACGTAGCCTGGCAGCGGCTCGGCGTCTTCGATTCCGCGCAGGCGGCCCAGGAAGGATGGCTCGAGCGCCTCGGGAAAGCCCTTCCGGGCTTCGACTTGAGCGAACTCGCGGTGATCGAAAACGTGCCGGGCCAGTCTGTGGGCGTTCAGTTTAAGCTGCGCCAGCGAGATGAGCAGGTGCTCGGCGACGAGGCGAGCTTTCGTCCCAGCAGCCCACTCACCCGCAACCAGCCCTTCGTGCTGCCGCCCGAGCGCCGGCTGACGCCGGTGCAAATGCCCTTCGCCCTTGTCGAAGAGATGACCTTAGAGCTGAGCTGGCCCGAGAACTGGCATCTCGACATTCTGCCGAGCGAGGTCGCCCTCGACGGCGAGATCGGCGGATACGCGCTCGACATCGAGGCGGACCCCGAGTCTCGGACTCTGCGCTACGTGCGCCGATTTCACCAGGATCGTTACGAGATCGGCGGCCGCAAGGACTACACCGCGCTGCGCGGACTTCATGAACAGGCGTTCAAGAGCGATGGCGAAGAGATCGTCCTGGTCCGCGAGTAGCCCCGTGTCTCTCCTCGCGGTGCCAGGCATATTTTCCCGCCGCTGGATACCGAGCCCGCGGCTCGCCGCGTACCTGGTGACGGGCGCTCTCAGCCTTTGGGCCGGCGCGAGCCTGGCCACGGTCGAGCGGCTGTCTTACGACGTTGAGATCCGACCGGGCGGCAGCCTGTACGAAAAATCGACCCTCATCATCCGTCTCGACGACGCGGAGGACCTTGAGAGCTGGCAGGTTCACGCCATAGGCCTTGACGAGAATCGCCGACTGATCGAGGCACGCGCCTGGCACACGCCCCCTGGAGAGTCCGAAAAACGCCTTCGCCGCGGCGAGCGCGACGAAAGCGAGGCCTCGGCCTCGGGGGTGCTCCACGACTCGAGCCGCATGCTGATCTTTGAGCCAGAAGGCCTGGAAGTTGGCAGCCGTCTGCGCTTCGAGACCGAGATCGAGACCGAACCCTACTTTCCTGCGGAAAGTCTCTGGCTTCAGCCGCGCGGGGATGCGGTTGAGAATCTTCGGATTGAGGTGCGTTCCAGCGGGGGCCCGCCGCGAGCCGCAGTGCTCGGCGCACAGGGCCTGGACCTCCAGCCCAAAGCGAGCGGGTTCAGCCTCGAAGGCTCCCTCCAAGAGGCGGGGGCCCAACCCGAGCTCGCGGCGATCCGCCGGCCGGTGCTGCGCTTTTCCTGGAGCCAGGATCCGAGCTGGGACGGTGTTGGCGCCTGGTATCAGCGGCTGCTCGACACCGTCCCGACCAGCGGCGATGCGCTCGACAGCTGGGCTTCCGGTCTGCCTACAGAGGGCCTGAGCGCGCGGCAGAAGCTCGAGACGGCCGTGGAATCGATCCGCAGACAGGTGCGCTACGTCGCCGTCGAGGTGGGCATCGGAGGCTACCGGCCCACGGCGCCGAGCGAGGTCGCCGAGCGTCGCTGGGGAGACTGTAAGGACAAAAGCGTTCTGCTCATCGCCCTTCTCAACAGGCTGGGTCTGCGCGCGGCTCCGGCTCTGATCAGGCTGGACGCTGCTTCGCGCATCGAGCTCGACCTGCCGACTCCGCACGATTTCAACCACCTGATCGTCGCGGTGGACGCCTCGGGCTTCGATCTGCAGCCGGCCGACCCGGTGCGTGAAGGCTGGTTTTTTATCGATCCCACTCAGCCCTTCGGCGACGCCGCGTTCCTGCACCGCGGAGTCCACGACCAGCACGCTCTCGTGGTCGACGGACCAGGAGGAAAGCTTGTGCGCCTGCCGACTCTAGCCGCCTCGGAGTCCAGCCGGGTCGAGATCAATTTGAGTCTGGAGGAGGCGGGCGGGGCCCGAGGCACGATCCGCTATCAGCTCGAAGGGGAATCCGCGGCCCTGGTAGTCCAGCGCCTCAACGCCACCGATGCAGCAGAGGCGACGAGTCTGGCGCGAACGCTGCTGCGTCTTCAGCTTCCGAGGGGCGTCTTCAGCGGCGTCGACTGGCGGGGAGAAACCGAGCGCAGAATGCCGCACTTCACGGCCGAGGCCCGGGTGCAGCTCGACGGTGCGGTTCGAGGCGCAGGGGGAGGCTCGATCCGCCTGCCGGCCCCGGATGTCCTGCCGCGGAGTGCGATCCTCGACTCCCTAGAAGACCAGACGGCTGCCCTGGGTGCCCAAAAAGAGACTCGCCGCTACGTGATGGAGCTGCCCGAGGGATGGTGCCCGCCGCGATCGAGGGATCAGCGGGTCCAAAACGCCGCGGGCCACGTCCTGCACCGGGTCCAGACCACCGCCCGAGGGGCGGTCGAAGTGCTCCACGAGGTCGAGCTCAAAAGAGCCTGGCACCCACCGGAGACTCGCGAGGATCTCAAGGCTTTGGCGGCGGCCGAAGAGAGGCTCGGCCTGCGAAGACTGCGCTTCAGGTGCCCCAATGCCCAGACCTCCGACCGTTCGCCGACCTCCGCCTCGGGCGCCCGTCATCCGGGTTCTGGAGGGGAAGGCGCCACGAAGGGGAGTCCGGGCGGAAAGCAGTTCTCCGGGAACTGAACGGCAACCGCGCCGGCCGCCAGCTCTCTTGCCGCGTGCCGATACGCGCGCAGGAACTCCCGAAACCCTTCCGCCAGCGCGTTTCGCACCGCCCTCGCGAAAGCGTGATGACGCGGTCGCGGGGACTTGACGAGCTCCGGTCCCTCGCGATGCGGATCGGCCGCTAAGACCGCTCCGGCACCCGCCGGCACCGTCCCCTCCCTCTCGCGCCGGCGGCGCGACTCCTCCTCGACCTCCAGAAGACGCTCTTCAACCAGGCCCCGCCATTCCGAGGGGCTCAGCGCCGAAAAGGCGGGCAGCGGCTCGAGTTCGAGCTGGACCGCCTCCTCAAAATCACAAAGGCGCAGCTCTTTTCGCCTGCCGCCAGACTGATGAAAGGCCGTCCGATCAATCCACACTCCCTCGATCGCCTGGCCCCTTAGCAGGGCGTCCACGCAGTGAACGCCGGGCCAATCCCGCGGCGACGCCACCAGGTCCTCTTTGCATCCCTGACCGAGCAGGTAGTCGAGACGCTCAAGCTGGGCGGCCGGCTCGTCGCTGATGGGAATAGAGCGATAGCGATGATCGAAGCTGGAGCCGGACCAGCCGTGGAGGCTTCTGAGTTCGATCGACAGGCTGGTCTTCAGACGACACATGAATCTCGACATCTGCTCGACCGACTCGAAGGACGCGAGCAGATGAAAATGGTTCGAGAGGAAGGCGACGGCGTGAAGGGTCGCGCCGGTTCCCTCCTGAGCCTTGGCCAGGCAGCCCGCCGCAAGGGCGTTGAATCGCTCCGAGGGCCTGAGCAGAAAACGCCCCTGAAAGGTCCTCTGTGTGATCTCGACCAGGGACCCTGGACGAGGCAGATAGCGCGGATCGCGTCCCATAACCGTGAGCCTCAGGTCCTGCCCGCGCGGCGATCGAGAGATCGATACTGAATCGCCTCGCCGATATGAGTCGGCAGAATCTTCTTCGCGGCTTCAAGATCGGCGATCGTTCTCGCGACCTTGAGAATCCTCGTGACGGCCCGGGCGGACAGCTTGAGGCGCTCGAAAGCGCTGTCGAGCAAAATCCTCGCTTCATCCGTCAGCACGCAAAAACTTCGAAGCTGTTCCGGATCCATCGCCGCATTGACCGGGGTCGGACACGCAGCTCCGAATCTCCGGCGCTGAATCTCGCGAGCCTCCAGGACTCGTCCGGCCACCGTCTCGGTGGACTCAGAGGGCGGTCCCTTCAGCTCCTGAAGCGAAAGCGCCGGCACCTCGACGTGAAGGTCGATGCGATCGAGCAGGGGGCCCGAGATCCTCGAGCGGTAGCGCTCCACCAGCGGCGGCGTGCATCGACAGTCGTGACGCGGATCTCCTCGATGCCCGCACGGGCAGGGATTCATAGCGGCGACCAGTGAAATCCTCGCCGGAAAATCGAATCGCGCTCGGGTCCTCACCACCGAGATCAGCCCCTCCTCCAGCGGCTGACGCAGGGCCTCCAACGTGTCGCGCTTGAACTCCGGCAGCTCGTCGAGAAAGAGCACGCCGCCGTGGGCGAGGCTCGCCTCCCCCGGACGCGGGATCGATCCTCCCCCCACCATGCCGGCGGTCGAGGTGCCGGTGTGAGGGCTTCTGAAAGGGCGAATCGCCAGCAGCCGAGAGGGAGGCTGCTCGGCGACCAGCGAGTGGATTTTGGTGACTTCGATCGACTCCGCCAACGTCAAAGGAGGCAGAAGGCCCGGCAGACGCCTGGCGAGCATGGTCTTGCCCGATCCCGGGGGCCCGATCAGGAGAAGGTTGTGGCTGCCGCTGGCCGCCACCTCGAGGGCTCTCTTCGCGGCTCCCTGCCCCCGGACCTGCGAAAGGTCGGGGATTTCGAGCGAGCCGCGCACCTCCGCCAGCGGCGGAGCCGCGGCCGGCTCGAGACGCTGACCGGCCAGGTGGTCGACCGCCTCCGACAGAGAAGCGATCGGGATGACCGGAAGCTTCCCGAGGGCGGCCGCCTCGCCAGCATTGGCGACGGGCAGGAGCACCTCCCGCATCCCGGAGTCCACGGCAAGATCCGCGATCGCCAGCGCCCCGCGGATGGGCCGGACGCTGCCGTCGAGGCCCAGCTCTCCGCAAAAAAGGCGACCTTCGAGACTCTGAGGCTCGAGATGTCCAAGGGCTGCAAGCTGCGCCAAGGCGATCGCGAGGTCGAGGTGATTTCCTTCCTTGCGCAGATCAGCCGGCGCCAGATTGATCACCACCACCCTCGCAGGAAGATCAAAACCGCTGTTTTTGATGGACGAGCGGACCCGCTCGCGACTTTCACGGACCGAAGCGTCGGGCAGGCCGACGATGTGCGTCTGCGGTAGGCCGTTGTGAATATCGACCTCCACCTGAACAAGGCGTGCGTCAACGCCCCACGGCGTTGCGGATAGGGTTTGTGCCAACATGCCTTTAAAAGAAGTAAAGCGCACCCGACTTTTGCAGCCGACCGAAAATTTCTGCGCCCTGATGGGAAACTCAACCCTCGCGGCGACCGCTCAAATCTCCCGATCAAGAGCCCGCGGCGCCCGCGCAAAGGCACTAAAATGCCCAACGAACCCGCTCCACCGCTCCCTCGAGGTATCCAATGTCGCCCGCCACCAGCCGAGCACAGAGTGCCCCCCGACCGCGCGATCTCGACGACGCGACCCTCGCGCGCAAAGCCCGAGCGCTGCGCTTCGTACTCTTCGACGTCGATGGCGTTCTGACCGACGGCAGGGTCTGGTTCACGGCGGAAGGCGAGACGATCAAGCCCTTTCACGCCCATGACGGCCTCGCCATGAAGCTGGCCCAGCGCTGCGATCTGCGTATCGGGCTGCTCACGGGTCGCTCCAGCGAACCCCTTTTCCGTCGCGCCAAAGATCTGGGACTCGAGCCCGTGATCGCCGGCTCATGGGACAAGGCCAAGGACTTCGCCCAGTTTCTGAAGGACTTTGACCTCGAGCCGGCCGAGGTCGCCTATGTCGGCGATGACGTCCCTGATCTGCCGGTGCTCCGCCGATGCGGGCTTGCCCTCGCGCCCGCCGACGCCTCCCCTGAGGTGCTGGAGGTCGTCCACCGAGAGCTTCACAAGGCCGGCGGGCGCGGGGCGGCGCGGGAGGCTTTAGAGCTGATCCTGAACGCTCGAGACCAGTGGCGCCCGATGATCGAGGAGATGTTCGGCGACTGATGGCGGCACCGGCTCGCAGGATCCTGCGGCAGGGCCTGCTGGCGCCTTCGATTTACGCAGCGCGCCTCCTCTTTGGGCTTCTGCCGTGGGCGCAGGCCCAGCGTGTGGGCCGAGGCCTCGGGCGGCTGGCGGCGCGGGTGGCCCGGCGCGATACTCGGCGCGCCCTGGAGCATCTGGCCGTCGCTTTTCCGGAGCTGGACTCAGGCCAGCGAGAAGAGCGGGTGCGGGCGAGCTACCGCCACCTCGGCATGGCCGCCGCGGAGCTTCTCCACCTCTGGGCCCGTCCACCCCAAGAGGCGCTTCAGCACGTTCATATCGAGGGTTTCGACCACGTGACGAAGCTGCGCTCTGAGGGGCGGGCTGTCCTGATCCTGACCGGTCACTGCGGCAACTGGGAGCTGATCTCCTGCGCCAACGAGAGTCACGGCCTTCAGCTGGCCGCCATGGCCAGGGATCTCGAGGACGCCAAAATTCAGCGCATTGCGCACTCGCTGCGCGAGCATTTCGGCTCCGAGACTGTGGCGCGCGGAAGCCGGTCCGCGGGCCGCCAGCTGCTGCGCATCCTGCGCGGCGGAGGAGCGCTCGCGCTCTTGATCGACCAGGACATCGAGACCGAGAGCGTCTTCGTGCCGTTTTTCGGACGCCTGGCCAACACTCCGACCGCCGCGGCCGACATCGCCCTGCGGCTCGGCGCCGGCGTGGTGCCCACCTTTTCCGAGCGCCTCGAGGACGGGTCGCACCGGGTGACCTTTCACCCTCCCCTGGATCTTCCGAACAACGCGCAGCGCGCCACCGCGCTCATGACGGCCTCGATCGAGGCACAGATCCGTCGAAGGCCGGATCAGTGGGTGTGGTTTCACCGTCGATGGCGCCGTCGACCCGCGAGCGAAGAGGCCGAGGCGGGCGAGCTTGGGGCTGCACGGTGACTGCTACAATGCCGTCGAGGAAACCGATGGCGAGAGGACTGGAGGCTTTGCTACGCCGCTTCGACGGCACTCGACCGGAGTTCGCCCTTCTCCTGGTCAAGACAACCCTCGGCTCCGTGGTGAGCGGACTGGCCGATGCCTACGGCATGATGCCCCTTCTCGAAGATGCGCCCGTCAAGGTCGCCACCTCTCCACGCGTCGATCCCGGAGGCTGGATGGCCGCCGTTCAAATCCGCGAAGAGCCTTGGGTGACGGTCTACGTCGCGCTCGGGGAGGTTGCCGGGCTCGATCAGGAACTGACCCGCCAGGTGGCGGCGGATCTCTCGGAAACCTTCTCGACCGACGCGATCGCGCTGGTGATCACGCCCGATCTGCTCGAAGATGAGGAAACCCGGATTCCGGAAACGGACTCTGCCGACCGGGAGGCGCCCGACCCTGAGGAGGCGGGCCCCGAAGGAGCCGCTCAGGGCGAGCCTCGAATCCGCTTCGAGCTCTTTTCAGGCGGCGAGTCGGTAGATCTCGTCCAGTGGCGCGCTGAAGGCCCCATCGAGACCTTCAGGAGCGAGCTGCGAGAAAGGCCGGGGAATGCCCCTGTACCCCTCGAGCTGGTGAACGACCTGGTCGCTGATCGCGGAATCCTGGTGCCCGCCGCCTGCCCGCGCAACCGCGGCGATTCTGCCTTCCTGGACCTTTGGGACCTCGATCCCGAGCGCGTCGAGCAGGCTGACTTATTCCGTCTCCGAGGCAGCTCCTTTTTCGACGAAGAAACGCTCGAGATGAGCGTTTCTAGCGCGCCCGCGTCGGACGAGTCCCCAGAGAGCTCGACACTGCCGCTCGAAGAATCGAATCGTCCGCTGCCCTCGCCTCAGGACGCGGCACCTCCGCCGGCAGTGGGACTGAGGGGTTTGCTCCAGCGCTTTTTGGGCCTCGGCTGCTGTTTTCCAGGTCTAGGTTGAGAAACGCACCGAGAGGCTCAGTGCCCGCGCGGGCCGAATCCGGCGGCAGGGCACCCGAACGAGCTACCGCGCCGGTCTCGAGCGCTCGGCGGTACGGGCGCTTTCTGGCCTGGTCCCTCGCGCTCTCCCTCGCCTTGGCCGGGGCGGAACGCTTCTACAGCGAGCAGCGGGCGATCCGGACCGAGCCGGGCCTGGGCGCCAGCTGGATTTGGGCACCCGAGGCAGCGTCAAGCGCGGCTCCCGCCGCGTTTTTTGCGGTTCGCGATGTCGACCTCGAAGCGGGAGTCTCCGCGTGGATGGCGGTCGTCGCCGACGAGCACTACACCCTGTGGGTCAACGGCAGCCGCGTGGGCTCCGGCGGCCTCACGGCCAGGCGCGAAGCCGATTTCTTCGAGATCTCCGGCAGCGTCAAACCGGGCCTCAATCGCCTGATGCTCGAGGTCGCGAGCAGCCGAGGCGCCGGCGGCCTGATGGCTAGCCTGCGAGTCGGGGAGCCGGGCCGTGCGGTTCTAGGAACCGACGCCTCCTGGAGGATTTTCACCCGCTTCGATCCCTCGATCTTCTCGGCCCTAAGGCCGCTTTCGGAGAATGAGGGCGCACCGCCCGCGGTCTGGCAAAGGACTCAAACCGGACGCTGGCGCCCCGCGGAAGCCCTGCAGCGCAAGCCCGGGATCCTGCCGGTCCCAGGCGGCGCAGCCTCAGCTCCCGTCAGGGTCCGCTACTTCTCGGACGACTCTACCTGGCGCGCGGTAAGCCAAGAAGCGCCGCTCAAACGAGCTGGTTCCCTCACCGTGATCGACTTCGGTCGCCCGGTCGAGGGACACCTGGAGGTGAGCTTCAGCGAGAGCCCCGGAGCCTCGCTGCTCTTCTTCGATCTCGAAGACCCGGACCACGACGCGAGGCGCCCTCCAGATACCGTGATGATGCCGGTTGAAGGCAGCCTCGAGTGGCGGGACCCATTCGCCAGGAGCTTCCGATACGTCACCTTCGTGGGTACCACCGCTGCCGAAACCATGCGGGTCGAGCAGATTTCTGCGGAGCACGCGGCGATTCACCGACCTCCCACGCCCACCGCGAGAGGGGTCTTCGGACTCGAGGCTCCTTCTCCCTATCGGCAGGCTCGGGAGGCGGTCTGGCAAAGAATCCGGGAGAAAAATCGAGCGGGCCCGAAGCCCGCCGAGACGGCGAGCCGGAACGCCCGCTAGCCGAGCGCGAAGTAAGGCTCGACGAGTGATCCGGTCAAGGGCGCCCTCGGGCTGCTAGTCTTCGCCCATGGCGGACGGAAACGCATCAACTTTCGATGGATTGGACGGGGAACTCGCGCTTGAGAGAAAGAAGCGCACGGAAAAACCGAAGCGCTATAAGGTCCTCCTGCACAACGACGACTACACCACGACAGATTTCGTGGTCGAGGTCTTGATGCGCTATTTCCACAAACAGCACGCTGAGGCGACCCAAATCATGCTCCAAGTCCACCACAAGGGAGTCGGCGTCGCGGGCGTCTATCCCAGGGACGTGGCAGAGTCCAAGATCCAGGACGTCGAGGCCGAAGCCCGATTCATGGGGATGCCCCTCCAGCTGACCCTCGAAGCCGAGTGAATCCAGCCTAGCGCCAGAGACCTACTCCTCCCGGTGGCCTCTCTGCAAAAGTGCCTGGCACCTCTCAAAGAGGCCTCCAACAAGACCTGTACCCGCTCAAGAAATACTCCTCAAAAGAGCCTGGCACCTTCGGAAGCCCCCACCTTCGTGAGCCTCATTTAAAAGTGCCTGGCACCCAAAGACAGGCCGTCTTTGAGCCTCGAAACTCGATTCTCGCTGCCCCTGCGACACAGACCACACCATGAAACTCTCCGAAGACCTTCAAATCTCCATCACCGTCGCCATGTCCGAGGCGGCGCGCATGCGGCACGAATACGCAGGGCTCGAGCACATTCTCTACGCTCTGGTTCTCGACGATGAGACCGCTCGAGTCCTGCGCCACGCCGGAGCCCGGGTCGAGAGACTCAA
>JBCCLG010000030.1:0-16804 GCA_039027015.1 Acidobacteriota bacterium
CGGCGGCTCGCCCGGCACCACGAAGATGCGGGTGGTCCATCGATCGCCCAGGGTGGTGATCGCCCAATAGCGCAGGCTCATAGTGGCGGCCACCAGCGCCAGCGCCGGCCAGCCGAGCCACGGCACGAACTCCCGCCCTGCCAAGACCGCCTCGAGCGGCGCGGCGACCAGCAGGCCGACGTGCAGCAGAAGCATCCACGGGAAGTGCTCGTCGCCCACCGGCCTGCCGCCCCGCGCCATCATGCGGCGCGCGTTTCGCCGGGTGAGGATCATTTCCCCCACCCGCTCGAGGGCCACGGCGAGAACCAGAAGGCAGTAGAGAAAGGCCGAGGACGAGATCCCCCCTGGAGGCGTCAGGGCTTCAAGCATCGAGGCTCTTTCGCTCGGGCGCGGCCGGTTGACGGCGGCCCGGGGGGAATTCGCGGGCAGATGACGCTCGGGGACTACTCAAGGCGGGGCGGGCGGCGCATTAGGGTTGGGTGGCGGATCTCGGTGGCCGGTTCAGGGCGCGCGGCGGTGCAGCCACCCGCGGGCAGCATCTTGACACAGGATAGGGGCGCCGCGGCGAAGGCCCGTCAGTCGCTCGCGCCCGGCTCTTTCTCCCCCACCGACAGGGCGTCGAGCACCAAGGGCTGGAGATCCAGGGGATCGAGCCAGTCACGCAGCCGGCTGGCCGGGCTGCCGCCGTGCCAGACCGCGGCGAGGCGGCCGAACCAGTCGGCGTCCCTATTGCCGCATGCGGCATAGCCGCCGTGCAGAACGCCGACCACCCTGCGGTCCTCGTTGAAGAGCGGGGCTCCCGAGGAGCCGCCCTCGGTGGTGCCCAGGCGCCAGGATCCGACCCTCAGGTGGTCGCCCCCGGGCATTTCGACCGCCTGCAGGTGGCGGGTAGCGAGGAGCGGACCGTCGGCGAAGGCGATGCGCTGATGCCCGGTGTTCGGGTGGTGGATGACCACCCCCTCGCGCGGACGATCCTCCGCCCGGTCCCAGCCGGCGAAGACGGCGCCATCGCCCGGTACCGCCACCGGGTCGTCCAGCTCGAGCAGAGCGATATCGGCGTCAAGACGGCTGGCGCGCAAAATTGCGCCGGACTGAAAGTGCGTGCTCGGCGCCAGCGCGGCCGCCTGCAACTCGCCGCAGACCGCCTTCTCGTGTCGCCACATGGCGACCACCGAGGCGGCGTTGCGCCGGTGAACGCCGCAGTGCCGGGCGGTGATCAAGTAGGGGCGAGCGTCCTCGGCCGTGTTGTTGACCAAAAAACCCGTGCAGTAGCGCACGCCTTCGATGGAGAGAAGAGCCACCGACCGCGCCTCATGGGTCCACGAGGCGTCCTCGCCGCACGCCGGCTCCAGGTGGCAGGAGCCGGCTTTTTCGAGGGCGGGCTCGCCGAAACCGACGTAGCCGTGGTGCACGCGGGCTAATTGAAGCTCGATGTCGCCCCACGCCGAGAGCGGGATCTCCAGCTCGAGGCGCAGGCGGTCGCCGGACATGGGCGGCGTCCACAGCTGGCCGTGCTCGTCATGGTCGGCCGCCGTGAACGGGCCGGCGGTCTCGTCTGCGCTGCGCACCAGCAGGGTGGCTCCGCGCGGCAGCTGGAAGCGGCTGAAGGCGAAGCTCAGGGAGAGAGCGCCGGGCGAGTGCACGTCGAGCTGCCAGGCGGCTCGCTGGCGCGACGCCGGCCGCCAGGTGCCGTGATTCCAGGGGTCGACCTCGACCTCGTGAACCGCCGCGAAGTGAGGCACGCCGCCCGACTTGACCCGCTGCTCGTCGCGCAGCCGCTGCTCCGCCGGGTTGACGGCGGGCAGGAGCAGCACCGAAGACTCCCCGTCGGCCGCGAGCGCGCTGGTCCAGACCTCGTCGGGCGAAGGCGTTGCCGCGGGCTGGGCCAGGGCTGAGGAGCCGAAGCCGAGGAGCGCGAGAAGCCCGACGAAGAGCGGGAGTAGAGTCGGTCGACGGAAAGACATGGACGGAAGGATTTCTGTGGCGTCCGGTGAATCCGTACGCGTCCTGCAGTCTACCACGGCGCCGCGCGCCAAGGCAGCTTCGGGCCGGGTGGCCCGCCGGCTCAGTGAATGGACCGCATCTCGGTTTGGGGCGCCTCGGGCTTGGCCAGCAGCTGGCGCGACGCCCGGATCTGGGTGGGGCTGGAGCTGGACGCGATCTCGGCCAGCCAGGCCGCCAGCTGCCTGCGAGACGCCGCCGACCGGGTATCGAGCGCCGTCTGAAAAGCCACCAGCATCTCCCCGGCACCTGCGAAGCGCTCGGCCGGGTCATCGGCCAGGGCGCGCTCGAAAAACGCGTTGAGGCGGGCGATGCGCTCCTCGCCCAGCCGACTCGGCAGCTCCGGCAGCGGGCTCTTCCGCGAGCCCTTGGGAAAGGCCATCTCGAGGGTCAGAACCTCGAAAAGAACCGCCGCAGCGGCGAACAGGTCGGTTCGCGGGGTCGCTTCCTGACCGAAGAGCGCCTCGGGAGCCATGTAGGAGGGGGTGCCTCGCGACTGACCGGGAGCGGTTTGATAGAGGCGAAAATCAGCCCTGGCGATGCCGAAATCCCCCAGCTTGACGTCCCCGGACAGGCTGGTCAGCACGTTGGCCGGCTTGACGTCGCGGTGCACCAGCCCCAGGGCTCGGCCGCTTTCGTCGGTGCTTTTGTGCACGTGGCCCAAGGCCTCGAGCAGGGCGTCGGCGATGGCCGCCACGGCCGACGGAGGCAGGAGGTCGGGACGCTCCCGGGCGGCTCGAATCCAGGTGGCGAGCGAAGGGCCGCTCATGAGCTCCATGGTGAGGTAGTAGGTGCGGTCGTGCTCCTCGATGTCGTAGATCTGAACGATATTGGGATGATGCAGCCGAGCGGCGATCCGCGCCTCGTCAAGAAACATCTGAATGGCGTCCTTCTCGTGGGCCAGATGCGGCAGGATTCGCTTCATCGCCACCCGCCTGCCGAAGCCGCCCGGCCCCTGCTTCTCGGCGAGCAGGACCTCGGCCATGCCGCCTGTGCCCAGGCGCTGGCGCAGGACGTAGGCGCCGATGCGCTGAGAACGCTGCCAGTTGCGGTCAAAGGCGATGGCCATATGGGCGGCCACGGCCTCGAGGAAAAGGCGATCCTGGCGCGAGAAGGGCGTACCGTTTTTCTTGCGGCCGACGGCGATGAATCCCTCGAGGCGCTCGGAGGCGGTGGCGATAGGCGCCGCCAAGGCCAGAGCGAGATCCCACAGGGCGTCCTGGCCCGCGGAGTCGAAGACCCGGTCGGCCTGGGCCTCGACGCCGCCGCTGCCGAGCGCCAAGGAGCGCGCCAGGGCGCCGTCTAGGGCTTGCAGCGGCGGCGGCGCCTGGGCAGCCCGAGCGCTCGCCGGGCGGCGATTGAGACGCACCAAAGAGCGACCGTCGGGTCCCCTGGCCCACAGCTCGCAGTGTTCCGCCTCGAGCACGTCGAGGCACTCGACCGCCGCCTCGAAGGCTTCGCCCAGGCTGCGCGCTCTCACCGCGGTGGCCAGGCCCTGGAGGACCTGGACCTCGAGACCGCGGTCGCGGCTGTGGCGCCTGAAGAGAAAGTCCACGAAGCGGCTCAGCCTGCGGTAGAGAGGCTGAAAGAGCATGAAGCAGGCGCCGGCGGCGGCGGCCCCGGCAAGGGGGGAGTGAAACGCCTCAACGCCGCCGAAAAGCTCCCCCAGCGCCATGACCAGGCCGGTAAAGGCGGCGGCCAAAACCAGCGCGGTGGCTCCGTGGGCGGTGAGAGTTGCGCTCAGGCGGTCGAGGGCGATCAGGTTCCGCCGCAGCGCCGCATAGGCCATCATCGAGAGGGTAAAGACGAAGGCGAAGCTCCAGATCAACGATTCGGCGGCGGGCTCGAAGACCCGCGCGGCCGCCAGCAGGGCCGGCGGGGTCAGGCCGAGAAAAAGCGCCACCAGAAGCGCACGCGCCCTCACCATGGCCTCGTAGTCGGCCTCTTCGGCGGGCGCGGCGGCGGACTCCGGCGAGGCGGCGGGAGTCCAGGAAGCCGCGGCGTCCGGCGGCTTCGAGGCAAGGCGCAGCTGATAGGCCGCCGCCGCTACGCCGAAAGTCGCCCAGATCCAGGCCAGGGGCAGCGAAGCGTCGAGAACGGCGGCCGCCAGCGGCCGCGAGGAAAAAGAAAAACCAGCCCCCGCCCCCGGGAGCAGCAAAAAGGCAGCCGCGGGCACCAAAACGGGGGCGTAGAGGGCGGCCAGCGCCGAGGCGCCCAGGCCGCGCGCGGCCAGCAGATCACGGGGATGGCGGAGGGCCAGGTGCGCCCCTGCGCCGGCCGCCAAGGCGAGGGCCAGGCGCTCCGTGAGAAGAGCCGCTTCGGGCCGCGGCGCCAGAGCCAGGGCGCTCAGCTGGTGGGCAGCGAGCGCCGCTCCCAAGGCGAAGAAGCGGGCCGACGGCACGGCTTCGTGGCGGCGCCAGGCGAAGACTCCCAGGGAGAGGACGAGGAGCCAGCAGCCGATCGCCCAGCGCAGCCAAACGGCCCAGCGATCGCCCGCCGCGGCGGCGGTAACCGCGCCGATCACCGTGCGCTTCTCGCCCAAGCGCTCGACCTCGAGTGCGACCGGCCCCACGTCCAGAGCGTCGAGGGCCAGCCGAATACGCAGCGGCTCGCCCTCGACCTCGAGGCCGTCCACGGCGTGAATCAGATCTCCGGTCTTGAGCTCCGACCACGACTCGACATCAAACCCCGCAACCGCCCCCGACAGGGCGTGAACCTCAAGGCCCACCCGCGGCAGCTCCACCCGCTCGAGGACCCCGCGGCAGGCGAAGAGCGCCAGGGCGCACGAGAACGCGACCCGCAGCAGGATGCCCGGCAGGAGGCGCCGGACGGAGCGAAGTCTACGGATGAGGGCCCGGGGTCGGACGAAGCGACCGATATCCATGGACGGGATGACCTGCCTGACTGCCTGCACGGCGCTGGGCCCGACGCCGTCAGGAAAGAGGTTTGAGGACTCGAGAAAGAGAGCAAATACATCGAGGCGGGGCCCAGCACTATAGCAATATTTCTATTCAGGCCCCGCCTCCGCTGCCTCGCCGACTCAGCTACCGCGCGTTCGCTCGCCCAGGAAGCGGGTCATGGAGGCCGCGGTCTCGGTGGCGGCGGCGCCGCCGTAGCCTCCGCCCTCGAGATACACCACCACCGCGTAGCGAGACCGGCCGTCGCCGTCTGCGGCCAGGCCGGCGAACCAGCCGTCGTAGGTCTCCTCGCCTCGCCACCAGGTGCCGGTTTTGCCGAGCAGCCTCCACGACGAGTCGCGGAGGATAGGCAGAGCTTTTTGGCCGGTTCCCTCGGTGACTACGTCGGCCAGCGCCGACCTCATCAGGCGGGCCGTTTTCGCGCCGAGAATGCGCTCGGCATCCCGAGGCGAGGCGCCGGGCAGAACCGCGGGCCGCCTCATGCCGTCGGCGCCGATCGCCTGAAGCAGCCCGGCGACGTGAAAGGGAGTCGTCGCCATACGCCCGACCACCACCGCCATCTCGGGCGCCTCTTCCGCCCACGACTGGGTGAGAGGCAGCCGAGGGGAGGGCAGCCACTCGGGGAGCCAGGGCGCGCTCGCTCCGGGGAAGAAGGCGAGCTTCTCAAGCTCGGAGATCACCTTCTCCTGCCCGACTCCGTCGATCAGTCTCTCCATCATCCGGCCTGCCGCGGTGGTGCAGGACGTGGTCAGCATCTGGCGAGGGACCTCGAGCTGCCCCACACCGCCCCGCGCGGTGAGGCTCACCCCGCGCCTTCCCGTCCACGCGGCGTCGCACGGCATCTCGGCGGTGCCGAGACCCGCCTCCCACCACAGGGTGGCCAGGGCGACCTTCGCGACCGACGCCGTGGAGACCTGGGGCACCGGGGCCGGCCCGCGGGCGGTGTACGCCGCCACTTGGCCGGTGGCCACGTCCTGCACCAGGATCGCCCCGCTGGTGCCTGCGGCGGCGAGGAGCTTAGCGGCCTCGGCCTGCAGGTCGCGGCATTCGGCGCTGCCGCCGCAGCGCAGGGACCAGCCTTCACGGGTTTCCTGCAGCCAGGGATCCATTCCGCCCCGCGCGCCCGCCGCGGACGCCGACGCCGCGACCGCGGCCAGCAGCGCGGCCAGCGCCAAACACGAGAAGCCCGCCGCCGTCGCCGCGCGCAGCGCCCAGCCGACTCGGCGGGGTTCGGAGAGGATCGACCGCAGCCTCACCTCCAGGCCTCCAGGCCGGGCCATCGCCAGGCCGGCCGCTGGCGAGGCGGGGAGGCGCGCGCCGCGCGCGATGTCGAGCAGGGCAGAGCCGTAGTGCTCGGCGGCCATCCCGCGACTGACCGCGCCGGCGTCCGCCGCCAGCTCCATGGAGTGCCGCAGACGCCCGCTCGCCAGCCAGACGCCGGGGTGGAACCAAAAGAGAGCGGTCACCCAGCGCGCGGCCGCGTCGGCCCAGGGATCTCCGTGCCGGGCGTGGCACAGCTCGTGGAGGAGCGCCGCTCGGGTCCGCTCCCGAGGCCACTGCGCGGCTCCGGCGGGCAGCAGGACCGCGGGCCGCAGGGCGCCGACCAAAAGCGGCACCGGAACGTTTGACAGGCGCACCGCAATGCGCCGGAGCTCCTGAGCTCCGCCGAGGGCGCGGCAGGCCTCGAGATGCAGATCTCGAAGCGCCGGCGGGGCCGGCGAGGACCCGCGGAGCAGCTCCCGGGCACGGCGCCGTGCGCCCCCTTCGCGCAGGGAAAAAGCCAGAAACCCCACCAGCCACAGAGCAGCCGCCGCGGGAATCGGCCAGCGCGGAGCCGCGGCGGCCGCGGCCGCGGCTGAAGGCGAGGAAGCCGCCGCGGGCTCCCGTTCCCCGGACGGCGGGGCCGCCCAGGCAGCCGCATCCTCCTCGACCGCCCAGCCCGCCGCCGCGCGCCACTCCTGCGCGCTCCAGCCCCAGCTCCAGGAGGTCGCCAGGTACGCGGTCAGCGGCATCGAAGGCAGGGCGATCAAGGTGGCGAGCCACAGCAGGCGGCAGTCCCGCGCCGAGCCGCGCAGCAGACGGGCGAGCGCCCAGGAGATGAGCAGCAGGGGCGTCCACAAGAGGGCTGAGGCAGCCAGGGCGCGGAAGACCGGGTCGATCCACGAAGTCATTGCGGATCCCCCTCGCCGTCGCGCCGATCGTGGGCGCTGTCCAGCAGGCCCCGGAGTCGGCTGTATTCGTCGTCTGAAAGGCGCAGGTCGTCATCCTCGAGCAGGGCGAGGGCGGCAGCCGAGCGAGAGCCGTCGAAGAAAGTCTCGAGCACGTGAGCGAGCACGGTTCGGCGAGCCTTTTTCTTGGGCACGCTAGGCCGGTAGAAGTATCGCTGGCCCTCCTTCTCGAGGGCGAGATGTCCGCGCTCCACCAGCAGGGAGAGCGCCGAGCGCACGGCGGAGTAGCTCGGCGGATCCGCCATCTCCTCCTGGACGTCCGCCGCGCTGGCGCGCTCGAGGCGGTAGAGGATGTCCATGATCTGCCGCTCGCGGCGGGAGAGCCGGCGGTTCATTCCTTGTTTTTTTGCCATCGTGTCCTCGTGTCGGTCGTGCGTCACGGATTCCGACGTCTCGAGATTCGTGAGCCCGGGAGAGAGTGTAACCCGCAGGTGCTGAAAAATCAGCATGCGGATTTTTCAGCACCTTCCCTCAGGAGTCAAGACCCAGAGGGCCTCTCTCCGGCCCGCGGAGGCGCAGCGCGCCCGGGGCGCACGGCGGCAGCAGGCCGCGTTGACAGCTTCACGAAACCGCTGAGATAATCGCCTTTGGTCTCGTCGAGGGCATTTTTACCGGTTCTCACGCTCTCTCATCCTCCGCGCGAGGGCGGCGCATGAGAGGGTCTCACCGGATCCACACAGATCCTCGGCCTTCCGAACCGGCGCCATCAGCAGCACGGCACAGCGCTCCGCGGCGTTCTGACATCCTGGAAACAAAAGGCGGACGGTTCGAAATATGGGCGGATGCGGCGGCTGCTCCTACAAGGGAATGTCGACGGCGGTCGAAGATACCTTCGTGGGCGTGCGTTTCGGGGACGAAACCAACCTCACTCTTTGCCGTACCGAAGGCGTGCTTTTCGCCAAGGATGAGAAGGTGATCGTCGAGCTCGAGCAGGGCCCCGCCTACGGGCACATCGAGCGGTCGCCCATGCCGGTCTTCAAGCCGTGCCAGAAGTCGAGCGCCAAGCCCATCCTGCGCCACGCCTCGGACGCCGACGATCACGCCTTCAAGCGCAAGATTCAGAACGAGCTGACCGCCCGGGCCTTCTGCCGCCAGCGAGCCCAGGAGCTCAACCTGGAGATGAAGGTTTCAAAGGTCGAGTTCACGCTCAGCGGAAGGCACGCGACCTTTTACTTCACCGCCAAAGGACGCGTCGACTTCAGGCAGCTGGTGCGCGACCTAGCCCGCCGCTTCTCGACCCGCGTCAAGATGGTCCAGGTCGGCGCGCGCGATGAGGCCGCGCTGCTCGGCGGCATCGGCGTTTGCGGCCGCTCGCTCTGCTGCTCGACGTGGCTCAGCGACTTCAAGCCCATCTCCATCCAGATGGCGAAGCGTCAAAAGCTGAGCCTCAACCCGTCCAAGATTTCCGGCCAGTGCGGCCGGCTGCTGTGCTGCCTCGCCTACGAGGATCCGCGATATCAAAAGCCCTCCCCCAGGCGGCGCCGCTCGAGCGGCTCCCCGTCCGCCTCGCGCCCGGGCGAAGGCATCAAGTCCACCTCGCCGCGCCCCGAGCCTTCGGAACGGGAGCGCAGCAAAAATCGAATCGCACGAGGTCCTCGATGAGCAACCGAAAGCTGATCCGGCCCGACATCAGCTCGGAGCAGCGGTCGGGGCGAGGCGCGAGACGCAAGCAGGTTCCGCCCGAGCAGACCAACGCCGAGGAGTTCTACTACCTCAAGCAGATGGCGGCGAAAACGCCGATGGTGGTGGTGCTCAACAACGACGAGGAGCTCGCCGGCTGGATCGAGTGGTACGACAAGCACGCGCTCAAGCTGAACCGCCAGGACGGCCCGAACCTGCTCATTCCCAAGCGCAATATCCGCTACTTGTACACGCAAGAGGAAGCAAAGCGCTTTAAGAAGCGCGAACGACGCTGACCTCCAAGCCGCGCGTCCGCGCGGCGGTAGCGGCAGCATCCTTACTTTGACGACCGCGGCGGCGACGCCTTCGCCGCCCTCTCATCTCAGCGACCCGATTCCGCCACCGCGGCGGCCCGCATAAGGAGAATCCATGAAAACGATCCGCACTCTCGCCGCGGCGGCGCTCTGCCTTGCCCTGCCCGCGAGCGCCCTGGCCTCCGGCTTCAGCATCTTCGAGCAGGGAGGCAAGGCCTCGGGCCTGGCCGGCGCCTACACCGCTATCGCCGATGACGCCTCAGCCAACTGGTATAACCCCGCCGCCCTGGTCTGGATGGACGGCCGGCAGTTCCAGTTCGGCGGCAACCTGATCACGGTTGGAGGCGACACCGAAATCGAGGCGCTGGACCCCTCCTTCGGCATTTTCACGCCGACCGAATTCCAGCCCGAGAGCAGCATCGAAACCCCGATCCACCTCTACTACTCGCACAAGGTCAATCCGAATATCGCCTGGGGCATCGGCATCACCACGCCCTTCGGACTGGTGACCGAGTGGTCTGAAGCTCCCATCACCTTCTCGGCGCGCAAATCGGAGCTGGCGACCTTCGTGGTCAACCCCAACGTGGCCTTCCGCCTGACCGAACAGTGGAGCGTGGCGGTCGGCCTCGACTATATGTTTGCGGACGTTGGAGCCTTCTCGCGCAACGTGCCGGTGGACCTCGACGGCAATCCTCTCAACGGCCCTGAGGTCGTGGGCTTCTCGAACCTCACCGGCGACGGCGACGACCTCGGCTGGAACGTCGCCATCTCCAGGCGCACCGCCACCTCCTCCTTCGGCCTGACCTACCGCTCGGAGCTCTCTCCGGAGATCGAGGGCGAGATCGCCTACGAGAACTTCGGGCCGCTCGCCGGCTTCTTCCCCAACTCCACGGGCAGCACCACCCTCGAGCTGCCTCCCCAGGCCGCCATCGGCTTCGGCTTCCAGCTCGGCCGCGCGATCCAGCTGTCGATCGACGTGGCGTGGGCCGGCTGGTCTTCGTTTGAGGAAATCGCGATCGATATCGACAACGAGACGCAGTTCTCGCGCGATATCCGACTGATCGAGGATTGGGACGACACCTTCAGCTATCGCGTCGGCGTGACCTGGGACGCCTCCGAGACCGGCCAATGGCGCTTCGGCGGCGTGTTCGACGAGAGCCCGGTGCCGGCCGAGTTCCTGCGTCCCTCGATCCCCGACGCCGACCGCACCGGCGTGACCATCGGCTACGGCTACAGCGGTCGGGACGGCCTGGAGATCGACCTCTACTACATGGCCCTCTTCTTCGACGAGATCACCGCGATTTCGGGCGACGAGGGCGTGATCGGCGCGACCTACGAGAGCTTCGCCAACCTGGCGGGCCTCTCCTTCAACTACGCCTTCTGATCAGGCCCTTTCCGGGCCGGCTCCTCGAGAGCGGATCGCAAGAGCCCGGTGCCGCCGGCGAAGACCATGCGAGAACCGACCCTGATCTTCACCCAGGGAGACCCCGCCGGCATCGGGCCCGAGATTCTCCTGCGGCTGGCCGCCGAGCCGCCGCGGGGCTGCCGCCGCCTCTTCTTCGTGGCGGAAATGCAGGCGTTCGAGGCCCTCAGGGGAACGCTGCCGCCGGACTCCTGGGAGCCGCTGCGCAGGATCGACGGCGGCGGCTGTCTCGACGAGGTGGACCTCGAGCCCGGCTCGATCGGCGTCCTGGAGCCCGATCCCGACGCCGGGGCCGACGGGCGCCGCCGGAAAATCCTCCCGGGCGAGCCGAGTGAGGGCGACGCCCGCGCCACCCTCGCGGCCCTCGATCTCGGCATCGAGCTCGCCCGCTCGACGAAGAACTCGGCGCTCATCACCGCGCCGCTCAACAAGGCCGAGATCGCGCGCTACGTGGATCCCGCCTTTCGCGGCCACACCGACTACCTGGCCGAGAAATGCGGCCTGGAGCGCTACGGGCGCGATTACCTGATGGCTTTTCTCTCGCCCAGGCTGCGGGTCGCCCTCCTCTCAACCCACCTGCCTCTACGTCAGGCCCTCGACCTGGTCACGACGCAGAACCTCGTGGAGGCGGGCCGCTGCCTGGCCAGGAGCGTTCCCGGGCGCTCGATCGTCGTCGCCGGGCTCGACCCCCACGCCGGCGAGGGCGGCCTGTTGGGGACCGCGGACGACCTCGAGGTGCGGCCCGCGGTTGAGCAGCTGCGGGCGGAGGGGCTCGACTTTCACGGGCCCGAAAGCGCGGACTCGCTCTTCGCCCGGATGGAGCGCGGGGCCTACGACTGGGTGCTGGCGCTCTACCACGACCAGGGCCTGATCGCCCTCAAGACCGCGGCCTTCGGCAGCGCCACCAACTGGACGGCGGGCCTGCCCTTCATCCGCACTTCGGTGGATCACGGCACGGCCTACGACATCGCCGGCCGCGGCGTCGCCGACGCGGGCTCTCTGCGCGCGGTGGTCGAACAAACCCTCGAGCTGCTGCGATAGGCGGCCGACGGATCAGCCGGCGTCGAGCCAGGGGATCAGGTCCCCGACGCTCTCGACGCAGGCCACGGCCCCGTGCTCGAGCAGACGACGGCGGTCATGGGAGCCGGTGAGAACGCCCAGGGCCTCGACGCCGGCATTGCGCGCGGTGCCGATATCGTGGGTCGTATCGCCCACCATCAGGGTGCTTTCGGCGCGGGTCCCCAGCTCCTCCATCAGCTCGAAGAGCATGTGCGGATTCGGCTTGGCGGGAGACTCGTCCACCGTGCGGCTGCTCGCGAAATAGCGGCCAAAGCCCGTGGTCTCAAAGTCGTGGTCGAGACCCCGGCGGCTCTTGCCGGTCGCAACGGCCATCATCTGACGGCGCTCTTCGAGCCCGGCGAGAACCTCAGGAGCCGCGGGCAGGGGCCGAAGATCGCCGTAAAAGGTGTTGCGCCAGTGATAGCTGTAGCGCTCGATCCAGCGCCGCTGCTCGGCGGGTCCGGCGTCCTCCGAGGCGAGCAGGCGGGCTGCGATGGTGTCGAGGCGCAGGCCGACCAAATCGCGGATCGCGTTCTCCTCGGCGGGCGGCAGCTCGAGGTCGCGGAGGGCCGCCTGGGCGCAGTCGACGATGGTTCCCAGTGAGTCCATCAGCGTGCCGTCCCAGTCAAAGACGATCAGGTCGAAGCTCTTTGCCATGATGGGCGAAGACTACCAGCCTCGGAGCCACCCGGGCCCGCGGCCCGCGGGGGAGCAGGGCCCGCGATCTGTTGACTTCCCCTCGGCGACTTGCCTACAATCAGCGGCCGCAGCGGCGGTTTCAGCTCGAGCGCCCGCCCGCAGCCAGATTTATTCCTCGGTAGCTCAATGGTAGAGCAATCGGCTGTTAACCGATTGGTTGGGGGTTCAAGTCCCTCCCGAGGAGCCAAAATACAGGACCCTCGAACGACAGAGATCGTTCGAGGGTCTTTTCGTTTCGCCGCAGCGCCGTGACCCTGGGCCCTTCTACCTTCCGGTAGGAATGGCTCATTTAACCTGACCGAGCCCCTTTCGGGCCTCGGCGCCTAGCTGTGGGCTAGACCCTCTGCCACAATAAGCGGCAGTCTTTGTATGAGATGAAGGCCGGGACGCCATCGCTCGTCAAATCGCAAAGGAGTGGGCTTATGACGATGTTCAGTCGTCTTCCTATGCAATCACTTGCTCTCAATACGCCTCAGACGGTCAGCCTCATGATCGACCCTATCGGCCGCGTTGGCGACGGCGCCGTGGCGCTGTCTGGCTCTCGATGCTGAAGTACCGCTGATCGTTCTGCAGGACCGTAGGTCACGTGAACCCGGCGCGCGCACCGCACGCGCCGGGTTCTTTGTATTGGGTTCGTTCGCCCGCTCGCCTCAGCTCAGCTACTCATCGAGGTCGACATGGTGCGCTGCAGAGCGCGGCGCGCCTTCTCGACCACCATGTTGTTGAGGTTTTGCTCCTGGACCGCCCGGTGGAAGAGCTGCAGCGAGACGAAGGCCTCGCGGTGCTGCTGGAGGGCGCTGAAAAGAGGCACCATCGAACCGCTGAGCTGCTCGAGGTCGTCGAGTCGGTTCTGGCGGTGGTAGAGCTGCGCCAGGTCGAGGCAGACCATCGCCGCGGCCACCGTATCCTCGATGCGGGCGAACGATTCGCGGGCCTCGAGAAGAGCGGCTTCCGCCTGATCGAACTGGCCGCGACCGCGCAGAATCACGCCCTCGAGCCAGCGCAGGCGGATGCGGTGGTAGCCGCGCCCGTATTTGGCCGACAGCTCGCGGGTTTGCGGCAGCAGCTCCAGCGCCTGACTGTAGCGCCCGGTCTCGGAATAGGCGCTGACCAGGTTGTGGTAGAGCGCCAGCTTGAGGAAGCCCTCGGTGGACTCATCGATGCGCGCCTGCGCCTCCTCCAGGAACGGGATGGCGGCTCCGGCGTCGCCCTCCTCGAAGCGCACGGCGGCGCGGGAGATCAGCACGGTGGTCAGCTGATCTTCGGCACCCGCCTCGAGGTAGAGCTCGGCGGAGCGGTCGAGCAGCTGCCAGGATTCGTCGAACTGGCGCTGGTCGCGGCGCAGGGAGGCCTTGAAAAGGGCGATGTCGGCGCGGGTCCGCACGTCGGGGCGGAAGCGCTCGGAGGTCTGGAAGGCCTGCTCGGCACCGCGGTGATCGCCGGCCAGGCAGCGGGCGCTCGCCAACCAGGCCCAGCCTTGGGCCTTGAGGCGCGCCAGCTCTTCGCTGCCCACCGCCGAGGAGTCCACCATGTCGAGGCTCTTGAGGGCCAGGTCGGCCACCTGAACGCCGCGCCGGGGGTCTTCGCGGCCGACCATGCGGCTACGCACGCGCAGGATGTGGAAAAGGCTGGGCGTGGTCAGGCGAAGATCGCGAATCAGCGCGCTCTGCTCCTGCCAGGTGTGGCGCTGCAGATCCTTCCAGATCTGGTCGCTCTGCGATTCGTTGAGAACCTCTTCGTTGAGCAGAACCTCGAGGGTGGTCTTGGTGTCCCACAAATCGACGGAGTCGATCTCGCCGGGCACCGGAGCCGGGGCTGCGGGCTGGGCCGGCTGCAGGGAGCCGCCGGACTTTTCGGGCTCGGGGTACATCGCGCGCAGCCGGGCGATCAGCGAGTTGGCCTCGTCGAGCGACAGCTCGCCGGCCAAGGCTTTGCGCAGGGTCTCGGTGCGAGCGATCAGGCTCTCCTCGAGCTGCGGAGCGGTCTCGCCCATCTCCTTACGCTGGCGCGCCTTCTTGCGGTAGGAGGTGGGGCGCTGTCCGGACCAGCGGGAGAAGGCGCGGGAGAAGACCTGGATGCTCGAGTAGCCGAGCAGCTCAGAGATCTGCCAGATCTTCAGGCCGGAGTCGCCGAGCAGCTTGCAGGCCGTCTCGAGACGACGATCTTCGATGTAGCCGTGGGGGGGCCGACCGACGGCGGAGTGGAATTGAATCGGTACCGAGTTGTCCCGAACGCCACAGTTGCGCTTCAGCTGGTTGACGTCGAGGCTCGGATCGAAGAGATGTTCCTCGATGTAGGCCAGGAGGGGTTTGAGCCGCTGCGGGGCCTTGGCGTGGTCGCGGCGGATGCGCTCGACCGACTCTTGGGCGGCGGCTTCGAGAATTCGATGTGTGTGTCCTGCGAGCATGTCCCTAATCCTCTCAATCGATTTCTTGGCGTGATCCGATCACCGTCGTGGGTGTAATTGCTCGAGATCGACGACCGTCGCCGATGCGGCCACGCCAGGATGGGGACATCATAGGGAGGGCGGCGGAAAGGCCGAAATCTTTGGCAAAAAAAGAGAGGATCCGCCCTCAGAAAGAGGATTTGGGGACTAAATGCGAAAAAAACGCACCGATTGAAGCAAATCGACGTCTCGGCCCGAAGGCCTTTCGCCATCTCTCCCATCTTGCTCTCGCAGCCCTCGCGGCGCCTCTAAAAGGCGCACTCGCCGCCCGTGCGACCCACCGTCGCTCGAGGGCGTCCGGCTCGCCCAGCCCACCACCGTACGCTCGTCACCGCGCCTGAAGGAGAGCAGATGGCAGCCTTCCGGGGCCGGCAGCGCTCCGAGGCAGGCGTAGCCGCGCAGCTCGGATTCGAGGGTGCGCAGGGCGTCGAAGGCGGGCCTGCGGCGCAGGCCAGAGACCTCGCCGCCCGAGTCGCGCGGCGCGATCAGGCCATAGCCGCGGGCGATCATCTGCCACCAGTACACCCTCTCGGCGGCGCCGGTGGCGAGGGTCCACAGGTAGTAGCGGGCCAGATAGTCAGCCTGCGCGGTCTCGTCGACCGAGACCTTCTTACCCGCCGGGGAGTGCGGGCCCTCGCGCAGCGGCCAGTTGACCTCGGTGACCCAGGAACGCGGGCCGCAGCGCCTGGAAGTCTCCGCGATCGCGCGGCATAAAAGCGCCTTGCCGAGGGTGTCAAAGCCCAGCTGACGACCCTCCGGCGCGCCGCGACGGTCGACGTAGAGCAGGCTGGCCAGCCCGTCGAAGCGCGGACACTCGGGCAGGTTGACCACCGAGGCCGTGGCGTAGGGCTCGAAGTCGATGACCGCGGGGCCGAAGGCCTCGACCCCGGGATGCTCCTTCAGGATCGACACCGCGGAGCGCGCCAGCTCGAGGTACTCGCCGTAGCGCCACACGCCCCATTTACTGCGGTTGATCGCCTGGCCCACCTGGAAGACCTTGCCGTAGGGCGAGAAGCGCTCCGCCAGCTCCGCGACCCGCCGGCGCCACAGGGCCGGATCGCGGATCAGCTCGCGATTCTGCGGCAGGGAGTAGACGATCTCGTAGCCTCTAAGGTCCAGCTCGCGAACCAGCGCCTCTTCCTCGTCGTGCTCCTTCTGCCAGGGGTGCAGGCGCACCAGCACATGCTCGAGCCCGAGATCATCGACCGCGCCCAGCAGCTCATCCGGAGCCTCCGGAAACGGCCGCAGGCAGATGCCGGCGCCGCGCCACGGCGTGGGCTCGGCAAAGACCCGGCCCTCGAGCCGCCGATAGCGCCGCCAGATTCTCGGCGCCGCCAGCGCGCCCAGGCCGACGTTGCGCAGCTGACCCGGCGCGTCGGCGAGGCGAACGCGCGTCTTCTCGAGGCGGCTGGCGTGCTGGTGAGGCTGATCCGAGAGCGGATCCCACACGATTTTCTCGCGCGCTCCGGCGCCCGTGGGCGCGCTCTCGAGATGGGGGTGCGTGCGCCGAGGCTTCAGCCACCCGAGGCCCTTCAAGGGGGCTCGGATCTTCTTCTTGCCCTCGATTTTAAAAAGAAAGCTCCGCTGATAGAGGCGGTAGAGCCACCACCGCCACGCGGTCGCCTCGCCCTGCCAATACGCCCGCCAAAACCGGCGGCGGTCCGCGGGGCGAAAGATCGCCAGCCGGCACAGATCGCGGGTGCGCGTCGTGGAGCTCAGGCTCGGGCGGACGCGGGCGCGATTCAAATCGATCACGAAGAGGTCGTCGGGCTGGGGAGAGAGGACCTCCTCGGCCATCAGCACATTGCCGATCGACAGGTCGCGATGGAAGAGCCCGGCCTCGTGCATGCGGCGCAGGCCGCGGCCGAGGGCGTCCAGGAAGGCGCCGCCGTCAAGGCCCGGAAAGCGCCGGTCCATCTCGCCTGCGTTCATGGCGCGAAAGAGCACCCGCGCCTCGAGCATCCTCGGCAGGTGCCGACAGACGAAGAAGGAGGGCCCCTCGGGCTCCGCGGACTCGATCCAAAGCAGCGGCTCAGCGGTGGGTACGCCCGCGGCCACGAAGTCGAGGGCGCGCCGCCAGCTGCGCTCCGCCTTGC
>JBCCLG010000031.1:0-16803 GCA_039027015.1 Acidobacteriota bacterium
ATCCTCATCCTCGGGCGCCTGGGACTAGCCGCCCTTCTCACGAGGAATCTGTTGCGAATCCGTATCTACCTGAGATTGCTTCGTTTTACGCGTCCCTCGCAGCTCGACGTACCGCAAGTACGCCTGCGCCGCGAGAAACGCTTAAGCCTCGCACTACCAGGCATCTACGGCTTCTCACGACGATCCCTCGTGAGAAATGCGGGCTAGGGCCCGGGCATCCGGGCGCGTTGGTGCCCCTGGGATCTCGGCAGATGGATGTCCCGGCCCCCCTGGTCGCACGTCCTCGAAAAAGGTCAGACCAAAAAAGGAGGCCGAGACATAGCCCGGCCTTGGTTCTCACAACTACGACAACCCCAAAGTGGGGAGCCGCAATACCAATTTTGTATGCGGTGAGGACCTCGGCAGCAGGCTTTCTGCATGAGCACGGGTCCAGGGGTAAGAGCTAACCGTGTTCGGTTTGCTTCAAACAATTTAGTGAAGCAAAGACAGAATAGCGCATCCCTGGCCGGCCGTCCAGTTTTTTTCTTGCGAATCGCAAAGAAAGTATGGATCGGAGGTTAATCCCCCAATATTCACCATGATCCGTAAATTCTGCCCACTTAAGAGGGCAAATCTTGACTTTTAGAGTTGTTTTACCTCTCTAAAATAGAGCCCGCTTCAAAATGATGAGTTTCTTGAATTTAAAAGAGGCGGTGGATCTATCAATCGGGAGGACCATAATTTTGATAGATCACAAATTATTGGAAAATCATGAAAGATCGGAAACTCGTGAAACTTGCCGCTCGCGTTTGACTCCGATACGAATCCGCCGGGAACTCCGATTGCCGAGGTCTTCCGCGGTGGGTAGGGCTCGTTCTGTCAGATGGCGGTAAAAGGGGCTCGCGGGGCCCGGGCGACTCGGGCGGCCGGACTTAAGCTTGCTGTGCTGAGCGGAGAAACCCCCGTCCCCTCAGGACGCGAGAGAGGAGAGAGCCATGTTTTTGAAAGTTTGGAGTGCGGGCGCGCTGGCGATACCGCTGTCGATCGCGATCGGGACAGCCGGAGCGATCGCCGCCCCTGCCGGAGCGGAATCGCCCGAGGCCGCCGAGAAGAGCGCGGCCCAGGCCGGAGTCTCGTGGGAAGTTGCCGCGCGGGACGTGTACGTCGACGGTCGCCTGCGTCCCGACGTTCGCGTGCTTCTAGCCCCCGGGCTTCTCGCCGTCGCGATTCCCGAGGATGACTCCCTGCTGGTGGTCGAGGAGCGGGCCGATGAGGAAGAAGGCGTGGGGTCGACCCTCTCCTTGCTCTCCCTCGCCGCCGCGGAGCTCGCCTTTGAGGGTCCCCTCAAGGCGAGCTCCCCCAGGCCCACGGAGAGTCTCGGCGGAGCGGTGGCGACGCCCGCCGGCGGGCTGCTCATCCACGGTCCGCGCCACGTGCTTCTCACCTCCCGCCAGGGTCCGGTGGGGGCCGTCGACACGGCGGACGATCTCTGGGAGCTGGTGCCTGTTTGGCGCCAGCTCTACGACGCCTACCGGCCGGACGCCGAGAGCGTCGAGGCCCTGCGCTCCTACGGCCGGCCCGTGCGGCTCACCGTCTCCTTCGGGACCTGGTGCGGCGACAGTCGCCGCAGCGTGCCGAGGCTGCTCAAGGCCCTCGACCTGGCGAACAATCCGAACCTCGAGCTCGAGCTGGTGGGCATCGAGCGCGGCTTCACGGCGCCCCTCGACTTTGTGCGCCGGCACCGCGTGACCAACGTTCCTACGGTGGTGGCCGCGGCGCCGGCGGCTCAGGGCGGCGGCGAAATTGGCCGGTTTGTTGAAAACCCGAGATCCGAGGTGATCGAGAAGGATCTGGCCGCGATCCTCGCCGGGCGCCCCGAGGCGGAGCGGCGCCTCTATCGCCCCGCGGATCTGCCCGTCGCCGGCGCGACCCTCGGCCTCTACCGCGGCGAGCGCCGGGTCGGCGAGGAGCGCTGGCGCATCTTCGCCACCGAAGACGGCGGCTCGCGCCTCTGGGTGCGCCAGCGCTCGGCGGCCGGCGTCACCGAAACCTGGCAAAGCTTCGACGCCGACGGCGCCGCGACCTACGTGCAGGTCACCCGAACCTCGGATGGCGAGCATTCGCGCACCCGCCTGTGGCGGGAGGGGCCGGAGGCGGTGTCGACCACCCGGGGAGACGCCACGGGTATCGTGCGCCAGACCGTTTCTCTGCCGTCGCGCTCGGTGATCCTGGCGCCCGGGGCTGCCGGCCTGGCCCGCGCCTGGCTTCAGGCGGGCCGCGCCGGGGAGGCCTTGAGCGTTCCCGCCCACGCGGTGGCTGCGGCCGGTGACGCCGCGCCCGGCCGCGTGGTGCAGCTCGAGATGGCGGGCCTGGCGCCGCGCCGCCTCGACCTTCGAGCCGAGGGCCTCGCCGGGGCCCTCGAGGCGCCAGGCCTCGAGATCGTTTTGGGCAATCGCTCGGGCCGCTATTGGCTGCATCCCGAGCTGGACCTGCCGATTCTCGCCGAGCTTGACGACGGCGGCAGCCTGCGCCTCGAGATCCTGGAGCTCGAGGCTTCAGGCCCCCAGACTTAGAATCCTGGATCCCGGCGGCGAACCCCGGGACCCCGGCGGCGAACCCCGGGACCCCGGCGGCGGAGGGCGCCGCTAGCCCCTGAGGGCCTCCCAGAAGATGCCCGGCAGCTTGGTGAGAGAGGGTCCCTGCTCGAAGCGGGTGACCTTCTCGGCCATCGCCCGCGCGGTCCGGTGGCTGCGGAACCACACCGGCTTGGGCCACATGCGAAACGGTACCCTGACCACGGTTTTCTGCACGCGATCGAACATCAGGGTGTTGTGCACCAGGCCGGAACCGCTCTGGATGTCGTAAAGGTCGTGTCCGGGGGGCGCCCCCCAGGGCGTGACCACCAGGCCGTAGCCGATCGCCGCCCAGGCGTTGACCGCCACCGTGCCGTAGTTGAGGTCGTCCAAAGCGCGCTCGAAGGCTGCCCGGGTCTCTTTGTCGCGCAGGGAGACCGGGTGCACCAGAATCGTGGCGTTGAGCGTGCCCCACAGGGTGTCGTTACAGAAGCTCACGGCCCGATCCAAGAAGTCCGCGGGCGACTCCGCCTCGAGGGCGGTCTCGGCGAAGACGCCGCAGAAGGCCTCCTGCTGGAAGCAGATATCGTCCCTTTTGGCGGGATCGACGTCCGAGATCAGCGTCCAGGGCAGCTCGCCGTCGGCGGCCACGCTCAGGGCCTCGGCCTCGGGATGCTCGGCCACGAACGCGCGCCAGCGGTCGACGGCGCCCGGGTAATAGGCGTAGCGCGACGGCGTTTCCGCCAGCTGCTCGCGCACGGTATCGAGCAGCGCCTGGCGTTTCTCCCAGCCGCTGTGCTGGATCAAAACGCGAGCGGCGTTGCAGTTGAATCCCGCGTTGTTGGTCAGCATCGAGGAGATGTTCTCGCTCTGATACGCCAGATCGCTCTGCGACCACGGGCCGGGCACCACGATCACCGGCGAAACGTTGCCGAGCTCGCTCGAGATTGGTTTGGTGTTGCGCGGTCGGCGCTCCCGGCGGCGCTTCTCGCCCTCCTCGCCGGTGCCGAAGACGATCGCCTCCACCGTTTTGTCGGAGCCGGTGATGTGGATCTCGTCGACCTCGCGGTGGCCGCACAGATATTCGCCCGTCTCCACGCCGCCGTAGACCACGCGCAAAACGCCCCAGTCGACCAGCGCCCTCATGCCCTCCTCGATCAGCGGGCCGAGAAAGGCGTTCACCGGATGGATTTTGAGCAGGGTGACCTGCCGGTCGACGAAGAGCTTGGAGAGAAGGTCCATGGGACCGATCGACGACACGTTGCCGGCCCCCAGAACCAGGCACAGGCCGCCGGCGCCGGAGGAGGAGTCGTCCGCCTCGGCATAGGCGGTGGCCATGGTGGAGGGGAGAGAGTCCGGGGTGACCCCCGGCTGCATCCAGACCTCGCCCACCACGCCCGAATAGAAGAGGCTGTCCCAGCCGTCGGTGGGGAAGACGCGCGCCGTGGTGGTGCCGTTCGGGCGGGTCTTCACCGGCCCGGGGATCTTCGGCTTGCCGTATCGCTCAATCTCTCCCAGGGTGCGCTCCAAAAGCGCCATGTTGCGCAGAATCATGTAGGGGCCGGTCAGCCACTTTTCGCCCGCCGCCGGCCCGGTGAGCCCCTCGGCCCGCCCGCAGGCGTCGGACCAGCGGCCCGCAACCTCGCCGAAATCCTTGATCAGCTCCTGGAGAATGGCCCGGCGATCGCTGATCGCCAGCTCCGCCCACGGGCGCACCTGGGCGCGCAGGATCGCGAGGGCCGCGTCCATTTCGGCGCGCGTCGAGTCGGCGGGCACCAGCTCGCGCACGCGGGCCGGCGAAGGTTCTGCGGGGCGGATTTCGGGGAGTGATGGCGTGGTCATGACGTCTCCAGACGGTTGAGACCGCCAAGCTACCACGATTTACGCCGCGTTGCGGCAAGAGCCCGCCCTGCGTCCCGACCCCCCGAGTCGATAGAGTCAGGGCACCGATGGACGACCCAGGAGCTTGAAGCAGTGGCACAAGGAAAAGGCTTGCCTCGCGGAGTTTGGGAGTTTTTGGTTCTGATCTTTCTGGGCGCTGTGGGCTACGGCGCCTGGTGGTGGCTCGGCATCGAGCATCGCGGGGAGCTTCAGAAGCAGAAGGACGCGCTCGTCGCCGAGCACGCTGCCGCCATGGCGGAGCTCGAGGGTCAGGTGCGCAGCTCAAACGCCGCCGAGGCCATGGCCGCGGCGGTGGCCTTCGCTGCCGGCATCGAGACCCTGGCGGCCTCCGAGCGGTGGCCGGCGATCGACCGGGCGGTTCTCGAGCTGCTCGAGCTCCCCGGGGTGTCGTTCGTGCACGTTCTCGGGGCAGGCGGCTCGGTTCGGGTCTCGAGCGACCGCAAATTCCTCGCCACCGGCCGCGCCGGACCGCGGGCGTCGTGGGCTCTCGGGGCGAACGGCGTGATCCAGCGGGTGAGCGCCGGTGCGGTGATCGAGATCGCCGTGCCCCTTGATGCGGCTGCGGGAGGCGCGGTGAGCGAAGGCGAGGAAACCGGAGCCCGGAGCATCCTGTGGCTCGGCTATTCGCGCACGGGCTCGTCGTCGGTTCCGGCGTCCGGCGCCTCGGGCCCTGGTGCCTCGGGGCCTGAGGCTTCGGCGCCGGCCGATCCGGAGTGATCGATTTTCCGGCCAGAAAAGAACCCCCGACTCGCGGTCGGGGGAGAAAGAGAGAGCCTCGAGTCGAGGCCGGGAGCGTTCTCCGCGGTGAGGGAGGAGGGCCGGCGGCGGCGCCCCGGAGGAGGCGCTCTCGCCGGCGCGGACGCTCCGCGTTCGAGGTGGCTCCCGCCCAGCCATCCTCGGAGTAAGACGCGAGGGCGATTCGCCTCCGCGGGGAGGGAAGGCCGTCGCGTTTTAAAGAGCATAGGCACACCCCTCTCAACCCGAAACGCTCCCGGGTTGGGCCGTGAAAGATCGGGGACCGGCGGTCTCGGCGGCGTACCGTGAGGGCTGCGCGAAATTTTTTTGGATGAATTTGAGGGAAAAGCGAGGCGTCCTACGCCATGGACCCCCGTCATGCACCCAACGCCCCTTTTTTGCCGGGCGAGAAGTCCAAGGAGTCGCCATGATCCCTCGCCGCTTATCCCCTTCCCGCCGCCGCTACGAGGAGGCCCCAGGCCACAAATCCGCGCGCGGGTTCGCCGAGGCCCTCGGCTTCCTCGCCGCGTCGCTTCTTCTCGCCCTCTCGGCTGCGGCCGCTCCGGCCGGCGCCCTCACCTGCCAACCCGGGCCGACTTCGGAGGAGGAGTCGGCCTGGGTTTCAGGCTTGCGCGTTCTGGGCTCCGATCTCAAGGTCGACCTGTGGGCCGACCCGGCCCGCCCTCCCCTCGCCGGCGGAGCCTGGGTGGAGATCGGCGCGGCCGACGGTCACGTGCTCGACTCCCGGTGGGCTTCGTTCTCGCCCGCAGGCGAGGCCACGGTTCTTTTTCCGAATGTGCTGGCCGGCGGCGACAGCCGGCCTTCCCAGCATTTCGTCAACGTGCGCTTGGCTTCGGGGTCGGGCGCCGGGGATCCCTTCCCCTTCCTGCTGGCCTCGGCCTGCGACAGCGCCCCCTGCATCTACCGCCTGGCGGCGGGCGTTCAAATCGGCGGACTGTGGATGAGCCGCGCCTTGGCTATGGCCCTCGAGGGTTTGCCGCCCTGCCGGCTCGAGCAAAATCTCTCCAGCCTCACGAAGGATCCGTTTCTCAGCCTGGACGCTCAGACCTTCCGCAACCAGCTGAGCGCGGAAGGTCTGCCCGGCAGCACGGCGGGCTGCGATTTTGAGTGGGTCACCGTGGTGCCCGACGCCCAGCTGGTAGCCGCCGCTCCGGCGAGGGACTCCTGGCTCGTCTTTCGTGACGACCTGCTGATCGCGGAAGGGCTCGAGGAGAAGCTCGGAGCGGGGGCGTGCACTCAATTCCAGGGCACCAGCGGCAGGCTCCTTCCTGAGGCTTGGGACATCGTCGAGCCCCGTTCTAGCCGCGGCCGAGGCCGCACCGAGCTCGAGCAGCGCATCCTGTGCGTCTCCGGAAACGGCGCTTGCCAGTTCACGGCCTGCCAGGGCGAGGTCGAGCTCTCCCTCGACTCCTGCCGCGCGGTACGCGCCTACGCGGCTGCGTGCGGCGGCGAGGGCGCCGAGGCCAGCGCTTCGGCGCAATACAGCCTCGATCTCACCGTCGGCTTCGCCGACAGCCTGGCGGCGGCGACATTGGGAGTCTCCGCGGAGGCGTCGGGCAGCGCGGGCGAGGTGGAGCGCGAGGAATTCGAGTCCTGGGCCTACCGAGAGACCCTCGGCGCGCCGGCGCGGGCGATGGTTTCCGCCGGCACGGAGCTGAGCTATTCCAGCTCGAGCCCCGAGCGCGCCCTCGACGCCTACGGCCTTGCGGAGAGCGTTCACGCCTTCAGGCTGGCGCTGCGCGGCTCCTCCGCCTGCACTCTCACCCCCGTGGTGGAGGTGAGCGTCGAGGTGTTTCCCGCGGCTTTGGCCTCGTTTCAGGCCGGCGGTCTCAAGATGCGCCGCTGGTGGCCGCCGGATCGCACGGTCGCCGCCGTCCCCGGGCAGGGCGCGGTGCCGGCGATCTGTCCCTCGGCCCAAGATTCGCTCGAGCGGCCCTAGCCCGCTGCCGGGTCCCAAACCCTCAAATCCCGAAGTCAGAGACTCGCCGCGCGCTCGTTCGGCGAGGGCTCTTCAAGAAAGCCCCGCGCGGTGACGGCACGGACGCGTCGGGGCTCCTGCGCCGGCGCGTGGCCGGCCGCCTTGCCGTGCCTTTTGAAACCGTAAGGAGTCGATAGATGACGCAACGCACCACCGCTCGCCTGGGCCTCCGCGCCCTTCCGGTCCTCGTCCTCGGCCTTTTGGCGATGCCCGCGCTCGGCGCCGACGCCAACTTCCAGGCCCTGTGCACCTACGAGGATCCGGATTCCTTCCTTTGTGAATTCGACGCCGATCGCGCGCCGGCCGGCCAGGCCACCACCAGCTGCGCGCCTTCTCAGGTCTCGAGCTATCAGTGGCGCTTCGGGGACGGCATGACCGACGTCACCGCGATCCCGGAGACTCAGCATCTCTACGTCCAGAGCGTCGGCGTGCCGAGCCTCTTTCCCTTCCTCGAAGCCTGCCTTTCGGTGCGCTGCGAGGACGGCAGCTCGGCCTTCACCTGTCACTGCGTGGATTTGTTCGGCCGGGTGAGCG
Organism: Acidobacteriota bacterium; assembly: GCA_039027015.1. GTDB lineage: Bacteria > Acidobacteriota > Thermoanaerobaculia > Multivoradales > J023 > JAUIJL01. Next base: position 7,723 of record JBCCLG010000031.1, read on the forward strand.
CCGGCGGCTGCGTCGAGCCCGACGTCTGGTCGCCCCTCTGAGAATGTCGATCCTAGGGGCCCGCCGTTCCTCCCCTGAGGGCGGCGAGCCTCTCCCTCGCCCACCGGGCGTCGGGGTGCTGAGCCCCCGGCTCCCCGTGGAGCGCCTCGAGGGCCGTCTCAAGCTGCCGGGCCGCCTCCTCGCCGCGGCCCTCGGCGGCCAGCGTCAGCGCTTCGAGCACCCGCAGCCGGGCGACCCGCGGGTGCTGATCGCCGTAGCGCGCGAGGCGCAGCCTGAGGGCTTCGGCGATCAGCTGCTCGGCCTCCCTGGGCCTTCCGCCGTCGATTCTCAGGCGGGCCAGGCTCTCGAGGGCGCCGGCCCGCAGCGCCCTGGACGCGCGGTTGTCGGCCAGCTCGAGATCCAGACATTCGAGCCAGTAGCGCTCCGCCAAGCGGGCGTCTCCCTCGCCTTCGGCGATCGTCGCCAGCCGGCTCAGGCCGTAGGCGATGTCCGGGTGGGACGGGCTGAGCAGCCTGCGGTTGAGGTCCAAGGCGCGCCGAAAATGGGAGCGCGCCGCCAGCCGCTCGCCCCGCGTCTCGGCCAGGCGCCCCAGGTTGTTGTGAATCAAAGCGACGCCGGTGGACAGCTCCCCAGTCGCCTGAACCTTGAGGTCGAGGGCGGCGAGGTAGGCGCTCTCCGCCTCGTCACCTCGCCCCTGACGATCGAGCAGGTCGGCCAGGTTGTTAAAGCCGGTGGCGATCTCGCCGAGCTGCTGCGGATGGTGCTCTTGGCGCAGCTCGAGCACCCGGCGCATGCGCGCCTCGGCCTGCTCGAGGCGGCCTGAATAGCCGAGGGTCACGGCGAGGTTGTTGAGGCTGGTGAGCGTGTCGAGATGCGTCTCGCCCAGCTCGCGTCGCCGGCTCTCGAGGGCGGCGCGGAAGAGAGACTCCGCCTCCTCAAGGCGTCCGAGACCCACCAGATGCTCGCCCAGGAGGTTGCGGCTGGCGGCCACGGCGGCCGGGTCTTGAGGGTCTTGGCGCAGCCGCACGTCGAGGGCCTCCTCGAGCAGCGGCGTAGCCTGCTCCGCCAAGCCCAGCTCGCCGTAGGCGCGGCCGATGACGGCCAGCATCTCGGCGCGGATCGCCGGCTCGCCGGCCAGCTCCCGGCGCAGGTTCTGCGCGCCGCGGTCGAGCAGCTCGCGGGCGCTCACCTCGCGATCGCCGGCGCGGTCGGGGCGCGCGCCCTGGAAGAGGTCGACCATCAGCTCGGCGATGGTCGTCTTGCTGGTCGCCTCGCGCCGGGCGAGGTCGCGCTCCGCGGCCAGGCGTACGGTGTAGAAGACTCTGAGCAGGGCGACCGTCGCGGCCGCCGTCACCGGCCAGCGGCGGCGCACGAGAAAGCGCCGGGCGCGGTAGGCCCAGGAGTCTCCGCGGGCGGCGATCGGGCGGCCCTCAAGGTAGCTCTCGACGTCGTCGGCGAGGCGCTGCACCGAGGCGTAGCGCCGCCCGGGATCGCGGTGAATGGCCATCAGCACGAGCAGGTCGAGATCGCCCTCGATCTGCGCCGGCGCGATCGCCTCGCCGTCGCCGGCCCGCCTGCTGGGCGGCGGCGCCTCGAGCCGCTCGATTTTAGCCAGAACCTGATCGCGCTCCAGGCCGTCGAGGTCGTGGGGATGGGCGCCGGCGAGCAGGCGGTAGAGCACCACCCCGAGGGAGTAGACGTCGGTCGCCGTGCCCAGGGTCTCTCCCGCCAGCTGCTCGGGGCTGGCGAAGGCGAGGGTCAGAAGCTGGCGGCCGGGCTCGGTGGGGGCGCGCTCGGGGGGCAGCAGAGCGCCGGCGTGGATCTTGGCGATGCCGAAGTCGATCAGCTTGAGCGTGCCGTCCCCGGCGATCAGGATATTGGCCGGCTTGAGGTCGCGATGGATGATCAGGCGGCTGTGGGCGTGGGCGACGGCGCCGCACAGCTGGAGAAAGAGCTCGAGTCGCCGGCGCAGGCCCAGGCGGTGGCGGCGGCAGTAGGTCTCGAGGTCGACGCCCTCGATGTGCTCCATCACGAAGTACGGCAGGCCGTCGTCGGTGGTGCCGCCGTCCAGCAGGCGGCCGATATTGGGGTGATCGAGGGTGGCGAGGATCTGGCGCTCCTGGCGCAGCCTCTCCGCCAGCTCGCCGCCCTCTTCGATCTCGACTCGGATCACCTTGATGGCCACCCGCAGCTCGAATTGGCTATCGGCGCGTTCGGCGAGATAGACCGCGCCCAGCCCTCCCCGGCCGAGGACCTCGAGCAGCCGATAGGCGCCGAGCCGCTGGCCGACCCGGGGCGCCAGATCGGCGCCGTCGGCGGCCGCGCTCGCCTCCTCGATCACCCTGGCCAGGCGAGTGCGCGAATCCGTGGCGTGGCTGAGCAGGCTTCGCAGCTCGCGGCGGAGCTCGAGGTCGCCGGCGCAGGCGTCCTCCAAAAAGCGGCTTCGCTCCTCCCCCTCGAGCCCGCGCGCCCGGTGGAAGAGCGCCTCGAGGCGCCGCCACCGCTCGGTCTCCATGGCGCCTGGGGTCATCGGTCCTCGCCGAGCTCGCGGCGCAGAAACGCCTTGCCCATCTGCAGGTCGCGCTCCACGGTGGCGGCCGAAATCTCCAGGCATTCGCCGGTCTCTGCGATGCTGAGGCCGGCGAAGAGGCGCAGCTCCACCACCCTGGCCTTGCGCGCATCCTGGGCCGCCAGGCGCTCGAGGGCTCGGTCGAGGGCCAGAATCTCGAGACCCTGGCTCGGCACCCCCAGGCGGGCGAGCTGTTCGGGGTCGAGGCGCACGCCGAGCGGCTCGCCGCGCTTCTGGGAGCGCCGGGCGCGCGCCGAATCCACCAGCACCCGGCGCATCTGGCGGGCGGCGACGGTGAAGAAATGCCCGCGGTCGCGCCACTCGACCCGCAGCTCGATGAGGCGCAAATAGGCTTCGTGCACCAGGGCCGTGGTCTGCAGCAGCTGGCGGCCGCCGCGCTCGTGGCGCATTTGGTGGCGAGCCTGACGCCGCAGCTCGTCGTACACCACCCGGCCCAGCTCGTCGCCGGCCCGCGCGCTGCCGCCGCGCCAGCGCCGCAGCAGCTCGGTGACGGCGCCCGGCGCCCTCTCCCCGAAGTGCTGCGCCGCGCGGTCTTTGCTCACGTCAGAGGCGGGAGACGCGGTCCTCGAATTCGCCCAGCCGGGCCTCGTCGAGGCTCATGCTGCGCAGCAGCTTGAGGGCCAGCTGGGCCTCGAGTTTCTTGCCTTGAGCGATAAATTGCTCGAGGCTGGCGATGCCCTGCTGAATCGACTGCTGGCGCCGGTCGGCGGCCTCCAGCTCGGCGACGCGGTTAAACATCTGGGTCGATCGGGCGTCGCCGAAGCGGTGGCCGAAGCGCTGGGCGATCTCTCTCGCCGCCTGCCACTGGCGCTGGCCCAGGTGCTCCTCAAAGCGGTCGATCTCGGTTTGCGCCTCGGCGTTTTCGTGCTGCCGGCGCCGCGCCTCCTCGAGTCGGCGGGCGTAGGTTTGCGCGGTGCCCCGCGGGACCCCCGTGGCGGCCAGGGCCTCGAGGGCCTGCTGGGCCTCTTCGAGACGGCCGGCGGCGATCGAGGTATCGAGGGTCTGCTTGAGGCGCCCGATGTCTTTGTTCGTCTCCTGCACGCGCACCGCGGCGTCCACCTCGTCGGCGAATTCTTCGGTGGTCAGGCCGATGGGGTCGAGCTTCTGGAGCTGCAGCAGCTGCTGGCGCGCCGCCGCGAGGTCGCCGTTCTGCAGCGCCTGGCGGCCGCTGCTGAGCACCGCCTGCACGCGGGCGTGCTGCTCGACCTCCTGATCGAGGTCGCGCACCCAGGTGCGCAGCTCGCCGAGGCGCGGATGCTGGGGCGCCAGCTCCTCGAGGGCGGAGAGGGTCATCTGGGCCAGGGGCTTTTTGCGCTGCTGGATCGCCCGGGTCAGCATGTCTTCAGCGGTCTGAATGCGCGAGCGCAGCTTGCGGGCCTGGTCGGCTCCCGCCAGCTGCTGCCGCAGCGCCTCGAGGCCGGCGACCGAGGGAGCGGCGGCCTCGACCTGCGCGACGAGCCGCCGGGCGGCGTCGAGCTGGCCCGACTGAATCGCCGCGGTGGCGCGCTGAATCAGGCGCTCGGGGGGCTCGCGGCGGTTGGCGTCGCGCTCGATCTCCGCCAGGAGCTGCTTGCGCTCGTCCTTGGAAAGTCGAATCCCGTCCTCGACTGGCTGCTTGTCTGCCACGAAGCGTCTTTCCCCCAAACCTGCGGATCAAAGCGTGAAGGCTCGGTCGTATGTAATTCTACCGAAAAGGCTCCAGCTTTCGCAGACGGTCCCCGGTATGCTCTCCGCATGCGCCGCTTCCTGCCGCCTGGAGTGCTGATCGCGGTCACCCTCGCGTCCTCTCCTTTTCTGGCGCTGGCGCGCGACGCGCTTCTCAAAGCCTTTCCCTCCGGCGGGCTCAAGGCCCTCGCGGCGGCCCTCGGGCTGAGCGCCCTAGGCGCGATCGGCTGGGGCCTCTCGCGCATCGAGGATCGGCGCGCCCTGCGCTACGGCGGCCTGGCGCTGGCGGTGGCGCTGCTGGTGCTGCAGCGGTGGACCTCGCGCTCGGGCCTGGCGTCGGTCGATATCGTCGAGAAAGTCCACATCGTGCAGTACGGGCTGCTGGTCATCCTCTTCTACCGGGCCCTTCTGCCCTCGAGGCCGCTCGCCACGCCCGCGGGGCTGCTGCTGCCGATTCTGTGGACCGGCCTGGCGGGTCTGGCGGAGGAGTCGGTGCAGGGTTTCTTTCAGCTGCGCACCGGCGACGTGCGCGACGTGTGGCTCAACTACTTCTCCGGCACGGTCGGCCTGCTCTTCTACCTCTCGATCGCTCCGCCGGAGCGCTGGAGCTGGCGGTCGCCGCGCGCCGAATGGGCGGCCGCGGGTCGCTGGGCCGCCGCGCTGGTGGTGGCCGGCGGCCTCTTTTTGCAGAACGCTCACCTCGGGCATCTGATCGAAGACCCCGAGATCGGCCGATTCCGCTCCTGGTTCACGGCCGAGCAGCTGGAGCGTCTGTCCCAGGATCGGGCCGAGCGGTGGCGGCGCGACAGGCCCACCGGCCTGGTGGCCTGGCATAAGGAGGACTACTTCCTCACCGAGGCCGCCCGGCACGCCAACCACCGCAATAGCGCCTACAGCCACGAGCAGTGGACCCTGGCCTGGCAGGCCAACAGGATTCTCGAGCGCCACTACGAGCCCTTTCTCGACCTCGACTCCTTCCGCAACGGCGGCAGGCACCGCTACCCGCCCGAGCTACGCGCCGACCTCGAGTCCAAGGCGCAGCCCAACCCCGCGACCTACGTAAGCCCGGTGCAGTCGAAGCGCGTGCTTTTGATCTCGCCCCTCGAGCTGTGGTCCGCGGTGGGCGGCGTGGCGGCGCTCCTCCTGCTGGTGCCGGTCGCGCTGCCGCGCCCCTGAGCTCCAGCGGCGGAGAGCCGATCCCTGTCAGGGGCCCGGTCGAGACGAAAACGAGAAAAAGGCCGAGAAAAAGCTTGCGCCTCGGAGAACCTTATGCGAATATTGCTATAGACAGGTTGCTCCGGGGTCACTGTCGAACGTGACTTTTGACCCACGGATAAACCAAGGACAACGAGGTCTTCCTCTCCCTCCCTCCGGTCTTGGGCCGACCGGAGGAATTTTTTTGCCTGAAAACCGGACCCACCGTCCTCGGGAAAGGACGCCGGCGTCTCCGGCCGACGCCGGCTCGGGCCCCTCCCGGCGCGCCCCCTCCCGGCGCGGGGTCAAGAAGTCGTATCGCGTCGAACCCGCGGCTCGCCAGCCTCGTAGTCAAGTTATGTCGGCGCCGCCGGCAGCAGACTTGCACCCAAGCGATGAAGTCGTTGACGCCGGGGAGCGATGAAGCCCCTGGGGAGATCCCGTCGCGGTTGATCGACGAATCTCATCAGGGAACCGAAGGGAGCCCTGGCACCCACTCGGCCCCCGGGCCTCTGCTACGCTCGATCGGCCGTCGCTGCCGAGCGTGCCGACCCGAATCCGCCAAAGGAGCGGCACACCATGAGTCTCTTCACCCCTGACGGCCTCCAGGCGCAGCCTCCAAGGCCCGGCGCCGGAAGTCCTCCCCCAGAATCGAACCCTCCGCAGACCCCCGAGAGTCTGCGTTCTTCAGATCCCTTCGTGACGGCCTCCCCCGACCCCAACCCCTCGCTACCGGCGACCCCCGACGGCTCCGCCTCCGGGCAGGCGACGAAGCAGAGTGAGCCGCTGCCCGAGCTGTCCGCCCTTCTGATGGCGCAGCTCGAGGGGGAGAGCGCGTCCGAAAAGCGGCGCTTCCGGCTGACCATGCTGGCCGCCGCGCTCTTCCATCTGGCGCTCTTTTTCGTGGTCTTTCCGGAGATGAACAAAGAGACCCTCTACGTCGGCAAACCCGGCAAGGTCTTCGTGATGCAGCAGGCGCGCTTCAAGAAGCCGCCGGCGCGCGCTGAGAAGCCGCAGCAGATCCCGAAGAAGAAAGCCAAGAAGATCCCCATTCCAGACCCCACCCCCGATGAGCCGGAGCCGCTGGAGGTTCTGGTTGAGGTCGACCTCCCGGATCTCGAGCCGACCGACGTCGACGAGGTCATCTTCGGCATTCCCGACGGTCCCGACAAGGGAACCGGCCTCACCGGCGGCGGCACCTTCGAAGGCACGGCCCTGCAGATCGGCAACGGTGTGCCCAAGCCGGTGGCTATCTTTCAGCCCCAGCCGCCGTTTACGGAGGAGGCGCGCCAGGCGCGCATCCAGGGCATGGTGATCATCACCGGCATCGTCGACGAGCAGGGCGACGTCAAGAATTTGAGGGTCGTCAAGGGTCTGCCCCTGGGGCTCGATAAATCGGCCATCGAGACGATCGCGACCTGGAAGTACAAGCCGGCGGTTTTCGAGGGCCGGCCGGTGGCCGTGCACTTCACCTTCACCGTCGGCTTCTGGCTGCAGTAGGAGTACAGCAGCGGCAGCTGCCGCGGCGGGCACTCCCGTGCGGCTCCCTCCGGGCGAAGGGAGCCGCGGGTTCTCGGACTCGTATTGACAAAGGGGACCTATAAAGTCCAGAATTGCACGAGTCTAAAAGAGATACGATCTCAATAAGAGATCGCATTCCTTAATTCCTCCCGACATCCGCGCGAGCGGATGTCGTTCTTTCTTGGCTTGAGGATAAGAAGGGCTCCCCGGAGGCGAGGGGCCGAGAGTCGGAGGTTTCGCGGCGGCGCGGCGCCCATCCGGTGAACCCTCGGCCCAGGGCCGCGTAGGAATAGACTCTGCCTCCAGGAGCCGCGCGCGCCCGGCGCGGCCTGCGAGTCGTCCGCTCCTCGGTTTTTAGCGTCCGGAGGACGAGCTATCACGATCGTCCCAGCGAGCTCGAGCTTTCGCTCCGCCACGGCCCACTCGGGCCTCAACGCCGATCACTTTGTCGGCACCGATCGCTTTTTGGTGCAAAAGCGGCTCGGTTCGGGAGCCTTCGGCGTGGTCTACGAGGCCTACGACCGTCAGGAGCAGGCCCTGGTGGCCCTCAAGGTGCTGCGTCTCGGAGAGGCCGACGCCCTCTACCGCTTCAAGCGCGGCTTCCGCTCCTTGGCGGATATCCGCCACCCCAACCTGGTTTCTTTTTATGAGCTGATGAACCACGAGGATATGTGGTTCTTCTCGATGGAGCTGATCCCCGGCCAGGAGCTGACCGAGGCCGCCGACGCCGAGGGGGGATCGAACGATTTTGGTCGCGTGCGGCGACTGGCGCTGCAGCTCGGCCGCGGGCTGCAGCACGTGCACGAGCACGGCATGCTGCACCGCGACATCAAGCCCTCGAACGCCCTGGTCACCCCCGATGACCGGGTCAAGCTGCTGGACTTCGGCCTGGTCGCCGAGCTGGGGGCGCCGCGGGTGTCGGATGAGGAGCCGTCGCTGGTCGGCACCCCCGCCTACATGTCGCCGGAGCAGGCGACGGGCGACGCCGGACAGCCGGCGGGCGACTGGTACGGCCTCGGGGTGATCCTCTACCAGCTCCTCACCGGCACCCTGCCGTTCAGCGGCTCGCTGGTCGAGATCTTGACCGGCAAGCAGAAGGGCGTCGAGCCCGGGCGACTGCGCGCCGGCGCGCCGGATCTACCCGAGGATCTCGAGGCGCTGTGCCTGGGTCTTCTCGAGCCGGATCCCAAGACGCGCTGGACGGGCTCCCAGGCCCTCGAGATTCTGAGTCGCGGCAAGGTGCGCGCTCGAGCGATCGAGCCGAGCGGGACCGGCAGGGTCTTCGTCGGCCGCGAGGAGCAGCTGGCGGCTCTGGACTCGGCCCTCAAGATCAGCCGCGAGCGCACCGCGGTGGTGCACGTCAAGGGGCTTTCGGGCATGGGTAAATCGGCCCTGGTCGAGCATTTTGCCGCCGATCTCGAGGCGGCGGATAAGCGCGCCGTGGTGCTGCGCGGGCGCTGCTACGTTCAGGAGTCCGTGCCCTATAAGGCCCTCGACAGCCTGATCGACGCGCTTTCAAGGTTCCTCATGGAGATGCCCCGGCACGACGCCGAGGTCCTGATGCCGACCCGCATGGCGGATTTGGCGCTGCTCTTCCCCGTGCTGCTGCGGGTGCCTGCGGTGGCCCAGGCGCCGGCCGTGGCCGCGCGGGGGGCGGAGTCGCCCGACCCGAAGGTCCTGCGTCGCCGGGCGTTTTCAGCGCTCCGGGAGCTGCTCGGCCGCCTGGCGGTGCGGCGCACTCTGGTGCTGATACTCGACGATCTCCAGTGGGGCGACCTCGACTCCCTGGCGCTGCTCGACGAGATCCTGCGCTCCGAGGACCCCCTGCCGCTCCTGCTGGTGGGCTGCTACCGCAGCGAAAACGAGGCCTCGAGCGCCTTTCTCGCGGCCTTCCGTCAGCAGCAGAAAACCCTCGCCTTCGCCGGCGTCCACGCGGTTCACCTCGAGCTGCGCGAGCTCGGCCGGGGCGAGGCTCGCCGCCTGGTGGAGCAGCTGGCGCGCGAGGAGGGCGAGGCGCCCGTGGACCTCGACGAGGTGGTCGACGACGCCGCGGGCAGCCCTCTCCTGCTCTCGGAGCTCGCCCGCTCGGCGCCCCTGCCGGGACCGGGCCG
>JBCCLG010000032.1:0-16772 GCA_039027015.1 Acidobacteriota bacterium
GTTTCACGCCTTTCAGCGGCAGATGAGCGGCGCCTGGTTCGCCTTCGCCCTTCATCCGGAAGCGATCACTCTTCTCGAGCAGAGTCTGGCGGATCAAAAGCGCATGGCGCAGGAAGAGCCGGGAGGCAGGACGGGCTACCGCCAGCGTTTTGAAGAGATCCAGACGCTGCTCCAGCGCTTGAGGGTCCTCGAGCACAATCGAGACACCCTCGCCGCGCGCTACGAGCAGGTGCTGCTCGCTCTCTTCATAGGAACGGTGGCCCTGACGGTCGGCTTTCTCCTTCTGCGCCAGCGCCGCGACGAGCGGCGGCTCGAGCGGCTCGGATTCGCCCTGGGCGATTTGGCTGCGGGGCAGAGCGACCTGACCCTGGGCGAGAAGGGGGGCGACGTAATCAGCCGCATCGCCCGCATGGTGGAGGAGACCTCCCGCCGGATGGCGCGGGATCGGCGCCGGCTGCGCTCGCTCGAGAACCTCTCCGCGTGGCAGGAGGCGGCGCGGCGTCACGCCCACGAGATGAAGACCCCCCTGACCGGCGCGCGCCTCGAGCTGGAGCGCCTCGGCGGGCTGATCGAGACGACGAACTCAGGCGGCCCGGCGCGCCAGGCGGTCGACGGTGTGCGCCATGAGCTCGACCGACTCGGTCGCTTCACCCGCGAGTTCACCTCCTTCGCCCGGCTGCCCAGGCCCAATCCCAAGGCGCTCGAACTGGGCGGTTTGGTGGGCGAATTCGTGACCACCTTCGACGCCGCCTGGCCCGAGCTGACGCTGCGCCACGAGGTCGCGGCGGAGGGCGCCGCCGACCTGCGGGTTCTCGGCGACCGCGACATGCTGCGCCAGGTGCTGGTGAATCTCTGCGACAACAGCGCCCACGCGCTCGGCGCCGCGCCCCCCAAGAGCCCCTCGGACCCGCAACAAGAGGGGCCCGGGGGCGTAGAGTGCGCTGGGAGCGCGGGGACCGTGGTTTTCCGGCTCGGCGTCGAGGGCGATCAGATTTGGCTCGACGTCGCCGATGACGGCCCCGGCGTGCCCTCGGAGCTGCGGCTGCACCTCTTCGAGCCTTACACCACCACCCGCGGGATCGGCGAAGGCATGGGCCTCGGCCTGGCGATTTGCCGCAAGATCCTGCTCGACCACGGCGGCGATCTCGAGCTGCGTTCGGCGAGCCGAGGAGCCACCTTCCGCCTGACCCTACCGGCCGCCGGGACCTCGCCATGAGCCAAATTTTGATCGTTGAAGACGACGCGAAGATTCGGGCCAACATGCTCTTTCTCCTGCGGGAGGAGGGGTTCGCGCCCACCGCCGTGAGCGGCGCCGAGGCGGCGCTCGCCCATCTCGACGCCGGTCACGGCCAGCCCGACCTGATGCTGTGCGACGTGCGACTGCCCGGCCTTTCGGGGATCGAGCTCGTGCGCCAGCTGGTCGCCGAGAAGCGCCTGCCGCCGACGGTGATCGTCTCCGGCGAGGCCTCGATCACGGAGACCGTCGAGGCCGTCCGTCTGGGGGTCCACGACTTCATCGAGAAGCCGTTCAGCCGGGAGCGTCTTCTGCAGTCCATGCGCAACGCGCTCGACCACATGGCGCTTCGCCGGGAGGTCGAGAGCCTGCGCTCGGAGCTGGAGGCGACCTCGGAGATTCTCGGCGACTCTGTGGGGATGAACGACCTGCGGCAGAAGATCGTCAAGGCCGCCCCGACCGACGCCCGGGTGCTGATCCTCGGCGAGAGCGGTACCGGCAAGGAGCTGGTGGCGGCGGCGATCCATCGCCAGAGCCGCCGCGCGGCACAGCGGCTGATCAAGATCAACTGCGCGGCGATTCCGGCCCACCTGATCGAGGACGAGCTCTTCGGACACGCCAAGGGCGCCTTCACGGACGCCCGCAGCGCTAAACCCGGGCTCTTTGAGGAGGCGGACGGAGGCACGCTCTTTCTCGACGAGATCGGCGATATGGACTACGCCCTGCAGTCTCGCCTGCTGCGCGTTTTGGAGGACGGCCAGGTCCGCCGCATCGGCGAAACCCGCGATCGCCGGGTCGACGTGAGGGTGCTGGCGGCGACTCACCAGGATCTCGAAAAGGCGGTCAAGGCGGGGGAATTCCGGGAGGATCTCTACTTCCGCCTGGCGGCTCTGCCGGTCGAGGTGCCGCCGCTGCGCGAGCGCGGGGCGGAGGATATCGCCCTTCTCTTTCACCATTTTCTAGAGCTTTTCGCCAAGCGCCATCGGGTGCGCAGCAAGAAGGTCGAGAAGGCCGTCCTCGAGGCCGTGGGGCGCTACCGCTTTTCTGGCAACGTGCGCGAGCTGAGAAACGTCTGCGAGCGCCTGGTGATCTTCGGCGGTGATCCGATCGGCGTCGACGATCTGCCCTCCTCGATGGTCGGGGAGTCGGAGCACGGGCACGCCGGCGAGACCGGCCTGGTGCGGTTAGGGCCCAACGCCCCGACGCTGCCGCTCAAGGCGTTCAAGGCGCAGTGCGAGAAGGAGTACATCGAGAGCGTTCTCCAGCGCACCCGCTGGAACGTGGCCGCGGCCGCCCGGCATCTCGATATCCAGCGCACGTATCTGCACCAGAAGATCGCCCACCTCGGCATCCGCCGGCCGTCCGTCGCGGCGGTTTAGCGAGCGCTTGGGGCAAACGAGCCCTCGGCCGGGCCTCGCTGCGGCCCAGCGTGAGAGAATCTCCGAGTTTCTGCGCCTTTCTCTTCATGAGAAGACTGTCCTCGGAGGAAAATCGATGTTCTCTCAACGCAACCTGAGCGCCTCGCTGATCGCTGCGGGGCTCCTTGCGCTCCTCGCCGCGTCGGCGAGCGAAGCTCGCCGCCTGGTCCTGACGACGATCGATACGGGGGTGCGCTTCGGCCTCGCCATCACCCACGCCGGCGACGATCGTCTCTTCGTTACTTCCAAAGAGGGGCGAGTGTGGATATACCGCAACGGCGTTCAGCAGCCCGCGCCCTTTCTGGATATCCGGGACCGCGTGCTCTTCACCGGTGAAGACAGCTCCGAGCAGGGGCTTCTCACCCTCGCCTTCCACCCGAATTTTCAGCAAAACGGCTTCCTCTACGTCGCCTACACCGATCGCGCCGGGGTCGGCATCCTGAGCCGCTTCAGCGTGTCCGGGCCGAATCCCGATCTCGCCTCGCGGGGCAGCGAGCGCGTTCTTCTGCGGGTCGAGCAGCCCGGGCCCAACCACAACCTCAACCATCTGGCCTTCGGGCCCGACGGCTACCTCTACCTCTCGAGCGGTGACGGCGGCTACCAGCCCGAGCCTCGCTGCACCCCTCAGGAGGGCGGCAATCTGCTCGGCAAGATCCTGCGCCTCGACGTCGATCAGAATATCGACCAGGCGCCCTACCACGGCATCCCGGCGAGCAATCCGTTCGTCGGCGTGCCGGGAATCCGCGACGAGATCTGGGCCCTCGGCCTGCGCAACCCGTGGCGCTTCTCCTTCGATCGCCTGACCGGCGATCTCTTTATCGCCGACGTCGGCCACCGCCGTCGCGACGAGGTGGACTTCGAGCCCGCGGGCAGCCCGGGCGGCCGCAACTACGGCTTCAAGATGATGGAGGGCTTCTCGTGCCGAGGCAGCGACGCCAACTGCGGCTCGCCGATTCCCGGCTGCTTCGATCCCGCCTACACCCCGCCGATTCTTGACAGCGCGATCAACGACGTCGATCTGTGCGCGGTGATCGGCGGTCACGTCTATCGCGGCCAGCGCATCCCGAGCCTGCGCGGCTCCTACGTGGTGGGCGACTACTGCGGCGCCACGGGCCTCGTGACCCGCGGCGGCGGCGGCTGGCAGCGGGAGGATCTGGCGACGAATATCGAGGGTCTGGTGGCCTTCGGCGAGGACCGCGACGGGGAGATTTATCTCATCGCCGAGGGCACGATCTCGCGGATCGACGGCCTGATGGACGATCAGGAGCTGGCCTTTGGCGCCAGCGAGTACACCGTGGACGAGTCGGCGGGCGTGGCGAGGGTCACCGTGGGCCGCTCGGGAAGCTCGGCCGGCGCCGCGAGCGTGCGCTGGAGCGCCGAGGGCGAGAGCGCGGAGAGCGGTCTCGATTTCGGGCCGTCGTCGGGCACCCTGCTGTGGGGCGCTGGCGAAGCCGAGGATCGAACGATCGAGGTTCCGATCTTCCAGGATTCCCTGGTCGAGGGCGATGAGACTCTGCGCCTGCGCCTTACCGATCCGGAGGGCAGCGCGCTCGGCACTCCCTCGGAGGCCCGGCTGGTGATCCGAGATGACGACGTGGGGCAGAATTCGTGCGTGGCGTCGGAAACGACCCTGTGCCTGCACGACGGCCGCTTCCAGCTGACCATGCGCTGGGAGGATTTCGCGGGCAACGTCGGTCCGGGTCGCCCGTCGCCCCTCGATCTCGGAGATTCCGGCCTCTTCTGGTTCTTCGGCGAGCGCAATCTAGAGATCCTGGTCAAGGTCTTAGACGCCTGCGAGAACAACGACCGCTATTGGGTCTTCGTGGCGGGCACGACCAACGTGGGCTGGAATCTGCGGGTGGTGGACACCCAGACAGGGGCGTCGCGGGAGTACTCGAACGGCCTCGGCGTGAATTCCGCGGCGGTGACCGATACCGACGCGTTTAGCGCCTGCCGGTAGCCGTCCGATCTTGCCGAGCCCGGGCGCCGCTCGGGTTCGGCGACCCGGCCGTTTCGGCTCAGGGAAGGGCCAGGCGAGCGAGGGCGCTCACCACGAAAACGCCGGCGACGTAGCAGACGGCGAGAATCAGGGCGGCGGGCATCGAGCGCCAAATCGCCAGCCGGTAGAAGCCTGCGAGGGCGAAGGCCAGAACCAGCACGATCATCGCCGCGAGGGCCAGAAGGCCGAGGGTCGAGGAGAAGGCGCCGACCAGGGCGAAGATCGTCTGATGGACGGCGAGGTGCCCGAAGACGTAGAGGGTAAAGACCCAGGTTTCGAGCAGCCCATAGGGCGCCTTGCGGTGCAGCATGCGCTGAATTCCCGCGACCCCGAGGGCGACCATGAGGCCGCCATAGATGCCGGCGAGAAAGGAAACGACGGCGCTGAACGAGTCGCCGGAGGCCCAGGGCGTGAGGTCCGAGGCGGTTTTGCCCAGGTCGAGCCCCAGGGAAACGGCCAGGGCGAGCAGGGTGGTGGTCGCCAGGGCGTAGGAGAGGGGCGGCACGTAGGGCTTGCGGCGGCCGCGCAGGTAGTGGCGCACCATGCGGCCCGGGTCGGTGGTGAGGGCGGAAGCGGTGCGGATCCAGGCCAGATCGAGCGTGCGCCAGTCGCGCAGGAGGCTGGCGCGCAGGCGCGAGAAGGTGAGTGTCTCGGTCTCCCGCTGGCCGCATTGGGAGCAGTAGGCGCCGTAGAGCACCGAGCTGCAGTTCATGCACGTCGGCAGGGAATCCGTCTTCCGTCGGTAGTCGGTGGTCATGAGCGTGGGGCCGCGCGCTTGAGTGCGCGGGTGCGTCTAGCCCGTGGCTTGGGGCGTAGGTCCGGCGAGGACAGCTTAAGACTACCGATAGAACAGAAGGCCGACGCTCTCAGTGTATCCGACGCGAAATTCTCGGTGGGTCCTCCAGCATCTGCCTATCCCAAATTTTGCCTACCCCAAGATTTGCCTGGCACCCGGGAATTTGCCTGGCACCCTCGAAATCGCCGTCTGAAGGCTCCCCGGGAAATTGCGTGGCACCCACGAAGTCGGGGCCACTGGGAAAGTGCCTGGCACCCTCGAAATCGCCGCCTGAAGGCTCCCTGGGAAATTGCCTGGCACCCGCGAGATCGGGCGCTCAGGCAGCGTCCGCGTAGCCGACCAGCTCGACGTAGCCTTGCCCGGCGATGTCCTGGCCGGAGGATTCGCCTCGGACGTCGACCGCCCCCTCCCAATATCTGAACTGAATGTCCAGCTCCTGGTCCGGAATCACGGGGTCGATTTGCAGCGAAAGGCCTGAGTCCGGGACGGTCAGGGTCCAGCGCGCGGGATAGACCCCGCCGCTGCGCGGACTCCGCCAGGTCTCGAGGACCTCGAGATCGACGTCTTCAAGCGCCAGGCGAGTGACGCCGCCCTCGGTGTCGACGAGGACCCCGGCGGACATGGGGTGGGGCGAGCCGTCGTCGAGGCGCAGGAGGTAGAACATGAGATCTCGGCCGTCGTCGAGCTGAAGGGAGAACCAGTCCCAGCCGGTCTGGTCCGAGGCCAGGGTGCTGGTCGACCACTCGCGGTCTAGCCACGAGCTGCCGGTCACCCGGTAGGTCTCCCCGTCCAGGTCGATCGTCCCTTGCGCGTCGAGACGAGTGAAAGAGTAGTAGAAGGAGGCGCCGTCTTCGTGCTTTTGCGAGAGCCCTCGGTCGCCCTGGAGCACGTGGGGCTTGCGCGGCTCGAGAACGAGATCCATGCCGAAGCTGCCCCGATCGGTCGACTCCCGGGCCCGCAGCTCGAGGGGCCACAGGTCCTCGGGGTCCCGGGAGACGGCCTCCCAATCCTCGAGCCAAACTTTGATTGGCCGAATTTCTGCGCCCGCAAGGTCGGCGCCGCCGCGGGCGTAGCGCTCGGCGGCGAGATGACGCTCGCCCTCGATATCCGTGAGCGCCACGTGGCCCATGTAGAGCTGGCGACTGGCCCAGTCGGAGGCGCGCTCGGGCATGTCGGCGATCAGGGCGCGGCGGAAGATCGTCCACTGAATACCGAAGCGTCGGCCTTCGTCGGTTTCGAGGTGGCCCGTGAAGTACCACCACTCGGTTTGAAAATCGGGGTGCGGGCCGTGATCTTCGGGAAAGACAAAGGGGCGGGCCTCGGTGGCGAGGGAGTAGCCCTCCTGAGGACCGTCTGAAACCAGCGCCGCCACGGGCGAAGAGAAGGTTCCGGCCTCAACGGCCGCGTCCGAGGAGCCGCAGCCGGCGTGCAGAAGGGCCGCCGCCAGAAGGCCGAGAAGAGGCCAGATTCCTCGCCCGAGAATCGCCTGGCGGGAAGTGCGCTGCACGGTCATTTTCATTCCTCCCGGAGCGCCCGCGCCGGCTGAACCTCGGCCATGCGGCGCGCCGGCAGCCAGCCCGCCAGAAGCGCCGCGAAGACCGCCAGCCCGACGCCCTGGAGAAGCGCCGCGGGCTCGACGTGGAGATGGAGGGTCCAGCCGAAGGATCGTTTGTTGATGACGTAGACGAGCATCGCCGACATCAGAATTCCAAGGGGCATGGCGAAAACGCCTGCCAGAGCGCCCAGAAGGGCGTTTTGCGCGTTGAGCAGCCGCTTCATCTGCCCGGGCTCAAGCCCCAGGGCGCGCAGCACGGCAAGCTCCCGTCCGCGCTCGAGCTGCAGGGCCATCAGGGCGGAGAAGACCCCGAAAAACGCGACGGCCACCGCCAGAAGGCGCAGCACCGCGGTGATGCGAAAGGTGCGATCGAAGATCTCGAGGGAGATCCTGCGCAGCTCGCGGTTGGCGACGATGGCCACCTCGGCGGCGTCGATTTGAGGCCGGAACGAGGCCGCGACGGCGTCGGCGTCGGCGCCCGGCTCAAGGAATAGCCCGAGGGACTGCACCGAATCATCGCGCCACAGGCGGCCGTAGAGGCCGGCATCCATCATCACCAGGCCTCTGTCGGAGGCGTAGTCGTAAAAGATCGCCAGAACCTCGAAGTCGCGAGGGCCCTCGGCGCTCCGCAGCTCCAGGCTCTCGCCGACGGTGAGCCCGTGGCGAAAGGCGTAGGGCTCGGAGATCAGGACGCCGTCTCCCGTGCTGAACCGGTCGTAGAGCGCGTCTCGGTCCGCGGCGTTCTTGAATGAAAAAACTCGGAAGGCCTCGCGCTCGGTGTGCAGCGCGTGGAGCTGGGCGGGGCCGTTCGAGGAGGGGACCTCCACCCGCCGGTAGGTGGAGGCCGAGGCGACCTGGGGGTGTGAGGTCATCGCCGCGATCACCGCGGGGTCCAGGGCCGGTCCTCGCCCTCGGCCATCCTGCTGCACGGGGCTCACGTAGAGATCCGCCTGCAGCGTGACGCCGAGCCAGTCTACCAGGGTCGAACGGAAGCTTGAGACCATGACCGCCACGCCGATGGTGGTGGCGATGGCGATGCACAGGGCGGCGATAGCGACGCCGGTTCGGCTCAGAGCCGCCCCGACGTCGCGCGCCGCCATGCGGCCGAGGCCGCCAAAAAGCGCTCCCGCGGGGGCCGCCAGGAAGCGGCTGCCGATCAGCGTCAGCAGGGGCACGAACGCGGCGAAGGCGACCGTCGCGAGGAAGACGGAGGCGAAGCCCAGGGCCAGATTTTTCCCGGGCACGAGAGCGAGAAGAGCGGCCAGCGCTCCGAGACCCAGGCCCGCCACGGCGAGCTTCGGAGCCTTCCTCCGCTCCTTAGCTTCCGCCAAGGAGCGCCGCAGCGCGGACTGCGGCTGGATTCCCGAGGCCTCGAGGGCGGGCCCCAGGGCCGCCAGAAGGGCGCCACCCACGCCCAGCACCACGCCCAGAACGAGAGAGGTGAGCGGCGGCGCCACGTCGCGCACCTGCAGCACGAAGTAGAGGTCGTTGATGGTTTGAGTGATCAGCTGAAGCAGACCGCGGGCGAGAATCTGGCCGAGAACGAGCCCCAGAGCGCTGCCGAGGGCGCCCAGGACCGCCGCTTCAAAAAGAACCAGGCTCAGAATCTGCCGTCGCTCGACCCCCATCGCTCGCCATCGGCCGAGAAGCTGGCGACGCTCCACCACCAGGAAAGTCATGGCGTTATAGATCAGGAACATGCCGACCAAAAGGGCGAGCATGGAAAGGGCCGTGAGGTTGAGCCGGAAGGCCCGGGTCATCTCGTCGAGCGCCCCCGTGCGGCTGCCAGAGGGCTCGACGAGCACCGAGGCCGGGAGGAGCGCCTCGAGGGCGGGCAGGTTCTCGGCCGTGGCGACCAGATCGATCCGGTCGAGGCGCCCAGGACGGCTGAAGAGCTCCTGGGCGGTTGCGATGTCCGTGAGCAGGAGGTCGGCGAGCGCTCTCTCCTGGCGCTCGTCCGCGGCTTCGAGCAGCGCCGTGACCCGCACCTCGAGGGCGTCTTGTCCAGAGTTTTGCCCCGTGGGTTCGAGGAGCAGGGTGTCTCCGGTGGTGACCGCGAGCCTGGAGGCCAGAGCGGTACCGAGGACGACGGACGGCCTCGAGAGAAAGACCGCGAGGGCGTCCTGATCGGCGAAGATGCCGGCGGTCAGAGGGCGGATGGGCGCCTCCGCCCAAGGGTCGACGCCGAGAAGCCTCAGGGCTTCGCCGGTCACGCGCACGCGGCCCTCGATCACGGGGGCGGAGTCGCGGGCGCCGGGGAGTCCCGAGACCCTCAGCTCGGTGTAGATCCGGTCCTCCAGGCCGGTGGGGCCGCCGGTAATCTGGTGGGTGGCTCGGCCCGCCACGTCGTCGACGCTGAGCCTGAAGGCGCGCTCGGCGCTTTCGTTGGCGAGGTTGATGCCCACGACCACCGCGACGGCGAGGGCGACGCCGGCGACGGTCAGCCCGGCGAGCCAGGGCCGCCGCACCAGGTGGCGGACCGCCGCGCGGCGGAGCAGGGGAGGCGGTAGAAAAGCGCTCATGGGATCGTCAGGAGGCCGCCGCCACGGCCGGCGCCCCGCTCCAGTCCGAGGTCTCGAGCTGCCCGAGGTGGACCCTCAGCACGCGGTCGGCGATCGACGCTGCGTCCCGGCTGTGGGTGGCCATGATCAGAGTGACGCCCGCCTCGCGCACGGCCTGACCCAGCAGATCGAGGACGGTCTGGGCCGCCTCTTCGTCGAGGTTGCCGGTGGGCTCGTCGGCGAGGATAACGGCGGGCTGGTGGATGAGGGCCCTGGCGATCGCCACGCGCTGCTGCTGGCCGCCAGAAAGGACGTCTGGAAAACTGGAGGCGCGATCTCTGAGTCCTACCTGCTCGAGGAGATCGTGCCCGCGCTGGCGGCCCTCTGCGTTCAGTTTGCCGGCGAGCTCGAGGGGGAGGAAGAGATTCTCCTCAACGGTGAGGGTCGGCACGAGGTTGAAGAACTGAAAGATGAAGCCGACCCGGTCGCGGCGGAGCCTGGTGCGGGCGCGCTCGTCGAGGTCCGAGAGGCTTTGGCCGTCGATACGCACGTCGCCATCGGTGGGCACGTCGAGGCCGGCGATCAGGTTGAGGAGCGTCGATTTCCCGCAGCCGCTCGGGCCGAGCAGCGCTACGAGTTCGCCGGCCTGCACGGTGAGGTCGACGTCGGTGAGCACCTCGTGCTTGCGCTCTCCCTCGAGGTAGGTCTTTTGAACGGATGTCAGCTGAATGCGTGGTTCCATAGTGCTTTGCCTTTGTGGCAGACCTTTCGACGGTAGCCGGCCATTCGATTCAGGCCGAGTCGCGGGCTCGTCCATCCCTCGCAGCCGGCCACGATATGCCTACCCGCAAATTTACCTGGCACCGAGGTTGGAGATCCGTTGGCGGGGCCGGCGGGCGAGAAAATCGGCATCTCGTGGCGAAATCGCGCTCCTTTTCCTTCTTAATAGGTATGGGACGACAACCGCGCTTTCTTCACAAGCCGGGGGCCCTGGTCGAAGTGACCCAGCGCACTTTCCAGGGCCGCCACCTCCTCAAACCCTCAGACGAGCTCAACGCCAGGATTGTGGGCTGCCTGCATCGCGCCCGAGAAAAGACGGGCGCCAGGATCCACTGCGTGGCCTTTCTTTCGACGCACTTCCACATTTTGGCCTCTTTCGACTCGGTCGAGCAGATGGCGGATTTTATGGCCAGGCTGAAGAAGAGCCTGTCTCTCGAGCTGGCTGCCCTGCACCGCTGGACCGGAACGAGCTGGGAAGGGAGATACCGCTCGATTCCGGTGAGCGACGAACCGGAGGCCCAGATAGCGCGCCTGCGCTATCTCCTCGGGCAAGGCTGCAAGGAGGGACTGGTGGCCGCGCCGCGCGACTGGCCGGGCGTCCACGGCGCCGAGGCTCTGGTCTCAGGGCGGTCCCTGCGGGGAGTCTGGATCGACCGTACGGCCTACCATCGGGCCCGCAGCCGATCGGTGCGTCTCGAGGACTTTGCAAGGCCCTGCGAGCTTTCTCTCGAAGCGCTTCCGTGCTGGCGAGATCAGCCGGAGGAGCGCTGGCGCGGAAGCGTCCGGGAGATCGTCGAGAGCCTTGAGGCCGAAACGGCGGCTCAGCATCGTCTCAGCGGCACGGCGCCGGTCGGGGTGTCGGCCCTGCTTGCGGTGGATCCCTGGAAGCGGTCTGAGCCGCTCGAGCGAACGCCGGCACCGTGGGTTCACGCCTACGCGAGAAGGGTCCGCGAAGCGATGGTGGAAGCGCTTCGTCTCTTTCTCGCCGCCTACAGGGCGGCCGCCGAGCGACTCGCGTCCGGAAGCTCCGAGGCGGCGCGCTTTCCGCCCAACTGCTTCCCGCCGCGCCTGCCGTTCGTTGCCCCAGACCCTCCGGGACCCGGCTAACGGAGGCAGACGGACGGGCTTCCCGCGGCTTAGCCCGCCCGCTAGTACCAGTCGAGCAGTCGATGCTGTGCATCGACGGCTTCGCGGAACTCGTTTTTCAGGCGGGCGACTAAATCGTGGACGCTGACGACGTCGTCGATGGTGGCCACGCCCTGACCGGCGGACCAGACGGTCTTCCAGGCTTTGGCCTCCGTGTCCAATTCCTTGCCGAAGTCGATTTTCGCCTGGCTTGCCCACATGTCTGGGGTGATTCCGGTGGCCTCGAGACTCGACCTCAGGAAATTGGCTGGCACTCCTGAGATAGCGGCGGTGTAGACGACGTCGGAGGTCTTGGAGTCGATGATCATCTGCCGGTATCCCTCGTCAGCCTCGCTTTCGGTGGCGTTGATGAAGCGGGTGCCCAAATAGGCCAGGTCGGCTCCCATCTGCATCGCTGCCGCCACGTCCCGGCCCGTGCTCAGGCAGCCCGAAAGCAGCAGCGCGCCGTCGAAGAAGCTGCGCATCTCGGCGAGAAACGGGATCGGATGCAGCGTGCCCGCGTGACCCCCGGCACCGGCCGCCACGCAGATCAGGCCGTCGACGCCCGCGGCCGCTGCCTTCTCGGCGTGTCGGCGGTTGGTCACGTCGTGGTAAACCAGCCCTCCGTAGCTATGCACGGCGTCCACCAGGTCGGAGACCGCCCCGAGGGAGGTGATGACCAGCGGCACTTTCCTCTCGACGATGACCTCGAGATCGGCCTGCAAGCGCGGATTCGAGCGATGCACGATTAGGTTGACGCCGTAGGGCGTGGCCTCCTGACCCGTCGCGTCGCGGTGAGCCGCCAGGGCCTCCTCGATCTCGTCGAGCCAGGCGCGGAAGCCCTCGGTGGTTCGCTGGTTGAGGGCCGGAAAGGTGCCGACGATGCCGCTCTTGCAGGCCTCGATCACCAGGCTTGGTCCGGAGATCAAGAACATAGGGGCGGCGACGACGGGCAGGGCGAGGCGATCGGCGTAAGGGAGTCTCGGATTCATGGGCTCTCGGTGGGGTCAGGGGATGAAAGGTAGTGATGGGCGAAGCCGCCGCTAGCGCTCGGCCTTGAGCGCCGGGATCAGGTCCGCTCGCAGGGAGCCGCGCGCCGCCAGGAAACAGACCGAGACGCCGACCAGGAACACCAGGCCTAAAGTTCCGAAGATCGAGGCCCAGGGAATGGCCGAAGCCTGGTGCAGAACGTGGGGCGCGGCCGTGGCGAGCGCCGCGACCGTACCGACCAGGAGGCCGGCGATCAGCAGGGTCAGATTCTCGCCCAGAATCAGACCGAAAAGGGTGCGCCGCCGAAAGCCGAAGGCCCGAAGGGCCGCGAGCTCGCCCTGCCTCTCGAGCACGTTGCGCACCAGCACCACCGCCAGGCCGAGGGTGCCCAGGAGAAGGCCCAGCCCGCCGAGGACCCGGAAGGTCGCCAGGTAGGTGTTCTGAACCGCGTGGAAGGAGGCGAGCTTGTCGGCCGTCGACGTGGCGTCAAGGCCGTAGGCGCTCAGCTCCCGCTCGAGGACGCCCGAGACCTCGTCCGGCCGCTCGGTCTCGATCAGGAAATAAGGAAAGCCCGAGCGATTGGGGAAATGGCGCAGCAGGTTCTCTTCGGAAATCAGCAGCTCGCTTTGGAAGACGGTGGTCTTGAGGTTGGCCACCAGGCGAAGGCGCAAGGGCTCGCCCCGCTCGTTCTCCATCTCGATGTCCTCACCGAGCTTCAGCTTGAGGATCCACTGCGTGGAGTTGATGTCGCCGATGACCGGCACGACCCCCTCGCCGAGGTCGAGATCGAGAAGGTGCCAGGCACTTTCGGAGGCCCCTTCGCGCACGTCCTCCAGGACGTTCTGAAAGGTGAAGCCGCCTCTTTCTCGCTGGCTCTTCGGGATGCCGAGCAGGCGCGGCTGCCCGGGCTGATAGAGGTTGAGGCAGCTGGTGTCGTCCCCCGGAACCAGACGCATGGGGATCACGCTCGCCTCCTGGAGCAGGCTCTCGGCCTCCTCGCCAAGGCCCAGCTCGAAGCGGCCTTCCCTGGAGCCCAGGTCTTGGGGCAGGGGAACGTCCGCCTCGGCGATCAGCTGGTAGCCGCCAGCGCCCGACTCGAGCCCGAGATCTTCTTCGGAGAAGCCCTCCTCGAACGCTGCGACGGTGACGATCATGAAGGTCGCGAACGCCACCAGGGTGGTGGAGTAGAGGCTGCGCCGTCGGTGACGACGGGTGTTGGCGATCGCCATGCCGGCAAGGGCCCTGGCGCCGCCCTGGGCGAGGGACGAGGCGCCGTCGCGATCGATCAGGCGGGCGAAGAGCGCCAGCAGCCCGATGAGGAGCATCGGACCGGCCAGAAAGAAGAGTCCGGCCTGGGCCGAGATGCCCGAGAGAACGGCAAATGCGATGGCGCCGACCGCGATCAGCAGGCAGGTGGAGGCGAGGATAAGCGAGAGGCGCCCCGCTCGCCCCGAGTCGCTCGCGCTCGGCGTCGACCCTTTGAGCAGCAGCGGAGTCGGCGTGCGGCCGACGCGCCGCACCGTCATGAAGATCGTGAAAAAGACGACCAGAAGCGCCCCGATGAAGCCGCCGGCGAGGCTGGCGGGAGTCAGGAAGAGCTCGAGCCTTGAGGTGCCGACCGCGGGGAGCCACCAGGTCTTGAGGCCGTACATCATCATGCGGGCGTAGCCCACCGCGCCCGCGAGGCCCAGGATGCCGCCAAGCGCCGCCAAAGCCAGGCCCTGGCTGATCAGCAGACGCCTGACCGCCTTGGGCTTGAAGCCGACCGCCAGCCTCAGCCCGATCTCTCGCACTCGCTGCTCGATGGCGAGGCCGAAGAGCAGCGCGACGAGCAGCGCCGCCGACGCGATGACGAATTGCGACAGGCCTATGAAGAGCCCGCCGAAGTCGGTAGCGCCCCCGGAGGCGCCGAGACCCAGGGCCTTGACCGGCTGAAAGGTCAGCCCGAAGGTCGCGGTTGAGACCTTGTCCTGAACAGCGCCTGAGAAGCTCGCCCGGAAAGTCTCGACGTCCTCTCCCTCCGGCACCTCCACGCGAAAGGCCGTGGTTTGGCCCCAGCGGGTGCGCCAAAGCTCCTGACCCTCCTCGAGTGAGACGAAGGCCTTGGGCGTATCGCGAAAGTCGTCCCAGTAGGCCTCGTCCTCGGCGCCCACCAAGTCGAGCTCGATCGGGAAGGGGGGATCCCACTCCGACATATCGGCCGTGCCGGCGATTCCCGGATACTCCTGGCTGAGGGTCGAGTCGGCGCCGAGCCCCTCGAGACCCACGACTCCAGCGACCGTGAACTCTTGGCTGCTCTCGATAAGCTCTTCGCGCGGGCCGATGGTGAAGAATTCGAGCGTCACGGCGTCGCCCGCGGCGACCTCCAGGCGCTCGGCCGTCCAGGCGTTGATCAGGATCTGACCGGCGGTGAGGGTCGGCGCGGGTCCGGAGCCGTCCGCGAGGGTCAGTTCACCGAAAGAGCGGGACTCGGAAGCGCCGTTGTTGAGGGCCGTGACCGTCGAGTACGGCACGGAGCGCTCCCCTGCGCGCATCGCGTTGGCCAAATAGGTGAGGGCGCGAAATTGCCTGGCACCCTGCTCCGCTGCCTCGGCGGCGAGGGCGGCGACCAGCGGCGGACGCAGCACGTACTCGCCGCTCTCCACGTGCAGGTAGCCCCCTTGATCCTGGGGCGGCTCGTCGTCCTGATCGATTCCCTGGGGCGCGGTCGACGGGTCGCGCTCCTCGGGCCTCGGAATGGCCACCACCCGCAGGCCGAGCTCCTCGAGGTCGAGGGTCTGGCGCAGCAGATCGTCGAGCTCCGCTGAGCGGGCGTAGGCCTCCTCGCGGGTCTGCGACTCGCCGCCGGCTTCGCCCGTCAGGATGGCGTTGACCGAGCCCTCCTGGTCGAGGGCGCGCTGAAGATCGGCGAGCGGCACGAAGGCGTTGAACGGAGTCGACTGGTGCACCGCCAGGCCGAAAGAGCCCAGGCCAGAGTCGGGAAGGATGCTCTGAACCTCGAGCCTCACGGTCTCGACCGTGCTGGCGGTATCGTCCTTGGACAGCAGGGATCCGCTCGGCACTTCGGTCCAGCGCTTGAGAGAGAAGAGCACCGTATCGCCCACCGCGGCGCCCAGGGCGTCGGCCAAGCCGCTGTTGAGAACCACCGGAGGGAAGATACCCGCGGGTTCGCCGAAGACTTCGCCCTCGGCGCCGAAGAGCGAAAAAAACCGCGAGTCGGCGCCGGTTAGGCCGACGCCGCTGGCGCGCGCCTTGGTGTCGCCGTGCTGCGCGCTGCCCTGAAGCAGGATCGCGGGAGCGCTGCCCAGCGGCGCGGCAGCGTCTGCGAAGCGCGTGGCGGCCGCTTCGGGAAAGAATCGCTGTCCCGCGAGGGCCTGATCAAAGCCGCCGAGCCGCTCGAGGGTAAGCTGCTCGAGGGACCCGCGTACGGAGTCGCCGACGATCAGGGCGCCGGCCAGAACGGCGGTGGCCACGGCCGCTCCCAGGGTCACCGGAATATTGGTCCGCCAGTAGTGGATCAGGTCGCGACGCATCGCCCCTCCTGCAGCTCGATGCGCCGGCTGAAGCGGCCCGCGAGCTCCATGCTGTGGGTCACCACGATGAGCACCGTTCCGAGGGCGGCGTGGATCTCGAGGAGGAGATCGCTGACCGTGCCGGCGGTCACCGGGTCGAGGGAGCCGGTGGGCTCGTCGCAGAGCAGGACCCGCGGCTGGTTGATCAGCGATCGGGCCACGGCCACGCGCTGGCGCTCGCCGCCCGAAAGCTCGGCCGGCCGATGCTCGAGGCGGTGGTCGAGGCCGACCTTGGCAAGCAGGTCGGTGGCGCGCTCGAGGGCCCCCGCAGGCGCCTGGTCGGGAAAAGCGAGAGTCGGCACGAGCACGTTCTCCAGCACCGAGTATTGAGGCAGGAGATGGTGGTCCTGAAAAATAAAGCCCACCGTGCGATTTCTGAAGCGGGCGAGATCTTCGTCGTCCAGCTCGAAGGGCCGGGTACCGCCGATGACGACCTCGCCGCCGTTCGGGCGATCGAGGGTGCCGATGATCTGCAGAAGGGTCGATTTACCCGAGCCGGAGGGGCCGGTAACCGCCAACCCCTCGCCGGACTCCATGTCGAAGGTGACGCCTCGCAGCACCTCGACTCCGCCGGCCTGGCCATAGGTCTTATGAAGGTCTTGGACGCTGAGCTCACTCACGGACGGGCTCCTGCCGGCGGCTGCCGGGCGTTCGGGGTCAGGGGGTGGGGCGAAGTGCCAGGGAAATTTCAGGGCGGCGAACGCCGGGCGTTCGGGGTCAGGGGATGAGGAAGCGGTGCCAGGCAGATTTTGAGCAGGTGCGGTGCCAGGCAAATTTCGGGCAGGTGGCGGTGCCAGGGAAA
>JBCCLG010000033.1:0-16435 GCA_039027015.1 Acidobacteriota bacterium
CGTTCTCTACCCCGATCGATCCGGCTCGCGCCCGGGCGGCGGCAAAGCGCGGGGCCCTGCGAAGGGTCCGCTCGCCCGCGTCGAGAATCGCCGGGGCCGAGCGGTCGACCCCGCGGGTCTTGAGGGCCTGATCGCGCTCGACGGCCCTCAATACCCGCGGGGTCGACCGCTCGGCCCCGGCGGTTCTCGACGCGGGCGAGCGGACCCTTCGCAGGGCCCCGCGCCTTGCCGCCGCCCGGGCGCGAGCCGGATCGATCGGGGGAGAGACCGGCCCAGCTGCCGCCGCGCGCGCTCTCCTCCCCGAGCGCGTGCTTGAGGCCGCGCCAGCTGAGACCGACGGCCAGACGGGCCTTCGGCAGACTCGCGGTCAGGATCTGCGCGGAGCCGAGAATCTCGTCTTTCTCGCGGGGATGCTGGAGGATCAGAAGGCGCCGGCGGGTCTTGAGGGCCGTCACGCGGTCGCACACGCAGACGACCGGCGGACGGGCGCAGACCCCGCACGCCTCCCGGGTCTCGGCGGCCGCGTCCACGGCTGGGGGCTCAGGGGATTTCGCCACGGCTCGATCTCCCCTAGAACGCCGCGTCGGGCTCGCAGCGCGTTACCGCCGGCACGAAAACCGAGCTCACTTCGCCGCACCGGCACGGCAGATAGACGCTGCTGACGAAGTCGCCGAGCTCTCGCGAGCACGCGAGC
This sequence comes from Acidobacteriota bacterium, assembly GCA_039027015.1. Lineage (GTDB taxonomy): Bacteria > Acidobacteriota > Thermoanaerobaculia > Multivoradales > J023 > JAUIJL01. The sequence goes on from JBCCLG010000033.1 coordinate 695, forward strand.
TCCTCGCCGCCGGGCAGGGTCACCACCAGCTCCTGCCGGGCGAACTCCACCTCGAGAGCCTCGCCCTCGTCCGCGCTTCGAGCGCGCTCGGGCTCATGGCGGAAAACGCCCTCGAAGGACGGGTCGTCGAACGCCGCCAGCAGGGTGAAGAGGCCCTGCTCCCTCAGGGACTGGCGATGGGGCGACGCGAGATTCCGCTCGACGCTGAGCAGGGGCTCGAGCTGCGGCACGTCCCCCACCCGCGGCAGGGTTTTGAACTCCTCGAGGGACTCCTCGCCGTAGTAGTGAATGCCCGGCTGACCGTAGAGCCTGAAGAAATAGGGAATGTCGCCGCGCGCCATCTGCTCTTCTTCGGCCTCGAGAAGAGGCGGCCACGCGGGCCCCGTGCGCGCCTCAACGTACTCGTTCGTGCCGCGCAGGCACACCCGAATCGGCGCCGTGCGCAGCTCCTCCATCCTGGCGAACGCGCTGGCGATCTCGGCTCGGTGGCGGTCGAGCCGGCCAAGGGTGCCCAAATAGGCGGCGGCCATGGCCAGGAGATCGAGGGGCTCTATGGGTTTTCCCAGAAACGGCAGCACCCGGCGCACGCCGCAGGCGTGACGGCATACCGCGGCGTATTCGGGATCGGCGTCGGGCAGAAGCTTGGTCTCGGTGGGCGCGGCAAAGTCGTCCAGAAGGCTCTCGACGTCGAGGGGAGAGAAGACCAACTGCCCCCGCTCGCCCCGGCCCAGAACCAGATTCTCCCAGTGCAGATCGGACACCCCCAGCCAGCTCCACAGCCCGAGAGATTTGCCGGTAACCCGGGCGAGGGCGGTCTTTTCGCGGGCCGAGGCGCCGGCGCCGGCCGTGCCCAGGGGCTCGAGGCGCACCGCGTCGACCTCGCCGCCCGGGCCTTCCGGCGCGGGCGAGAACTTGAGGTCGGGCAGAAAGTCGAGAGGTCCTAAAGCCCGGCCGAGAACCCGCCGCAGCGGGCTTTCGGCGTCGAGCAACAGGCGCTCCCACACCACGGTTCGAGGCTTTACGATGCGGCCGCCGCGACGCTCAACGCGGCGACCGAAGTTGTGGGAGTCGCCGAGGGGCGACGGGCTGGGCAAGCCGGGCGTCGTCAGCGGATCGTCGCGTGCAGGAAGCTGCGCAGATCCGCCTCGTTGATCGCCGGCTCTCCGGGGCTGACGCTGTCGAGCCGACCGGCGTGCAGCCACTCTTCGAGGCGACCGACCTGCTCGAAGAGGTCGGCGAACGAGTCGACGATGAAGAGCAGCGGCTGATAGTGGTCGATCTCAAAATACTGGTTGACCACCCACTCGAGCTGGAACGGGAAGCGCTGCACCAGCGACGACTCCAGGCTGTGCTCGATCTCGCTGAAGGAGGAGAGCAGCCCGGAGCCGTAGACGCGGACCTCTTCGGAACCCGGCGCGCTGCGCATCAGGCCGAACTCGATGGTGAACCAGAAAAAGCGCGCCATCGCCTTGATGTTGGACTCCACGACCCGAATGCGCTCTTCCTGGTCGGGTATCTGCTGGGCGCGCTCGGCGGCGCTGCGGGCGACCTCGCCGAAGCGCACGAGGACGTCGGAGAAGTGACGGTCGGTGTGCATGGGCACGTGACCGGCGACGTCGTGGAAGATGTCGGGCTCGGGCAGATAGTCGAGGGTCTTTTTGTCGCGAATGGTGATCGTGGTGGGGAATTCGCGCTGGCGAAGACAGTCGAAAAAGAGGTAGGCCGGCACGTAACCCGCGACCGCCTTGGCCTTGAAGGCCGAGAGGGGCTCGAGGAATTTATTGATGTCCTCGAGGCGAGGCACGGCGTCGGCAGAAAGGGCCAGATTGTCGACGCCCTCGAGGAATTTGGGGTGCGCGTACTGCCGCCAGCGCGGCGCGATCCGCCCGTAGAGCCGCCGCCAGGACTCCTGATTGTCTTCGCTGTAGAGGTGGTAGGGCTGCTCGATGAAGAGATCGCCACGGCCCTGGGCCTGCTCGATGAACGGCGCGCGGGTGGTGGTCATATCGCCGCTGGCGAGGGAGGCCGCCGCCAGGTTCTCTGGGGACGCGGTCTCGCGGGGAGTCTGCTCGGTGATGCTCATGGGATCTCCTTGGGCAAAGCTCTCAAAACATTGGGGCGGGGCGGCTGGTGGGGTGAGCCGGAGAAGAGGCGACGCCGCCGGTCTCGGCCGACTGCTGCTGCGATGTAGGAGAAGATCCGGGCCGGGTCGCCCGGGTGCAGCCGATAAACGGTCTCGTCATTGTACGGTATCGCAGCGAGCTTCCCTTCCTACCCGAGACTACGGAGCGCTCGCTTCGACGGCTTTCTCGAGGAGGGCCGCGGCGGGGCAGGCCCTCCGCTTGAAAAAATCTAGGAATCCGAGCCCGCGAGGTGCTCCGAGGCGAGCATGAAGAAGAGGCTCAAGGAGCTGCCGAAGATCGGCACGTGCCCGCCGCCGGGAATAATCCACAGGCTGGACTTGGGGATCGCGCGATACATGGCCGTCGGGATCTCGACCGGAAAGAGAGGGTCCCGATCGCCGTGCACCAGAAACGTATCGGCCTCGATGGCCTCGAGATCCGAGGCCTTGAAAGACATATCGAAAGTGTCCTCGCCAAAAGCCCTCGCCTGCCGCCAGAGCGCACGAATCTGCGCGTCGCCGCCCGGATGCTTGGCGCGCATTTCGGCCCAGGCCTCCTCGGGCTGATCCTCGGCCTGCGGCGAAGCGGCCATGATCTGCCTCGCCTCCGGCGGGTAGTGGGTCGTGGCGCTCACCAGCACCATGGACCGCAGGCGGTCCGGCAGCTGGGTGGCCATGTGCAGTAGCGCCATCGCGCCCCCGCTCACCCCGCAGGCGCTCACGGGACCTTCGATTCCCAGCGAGTCGATCAGCTTCCACACGTCGAGGGCCGCCTGGCGGTGGGTGTAGGGCCGGGCGGCGCCTTCGGGATCGAAGCTTCTGCCGTGTCCCCGCAGATCGGGAATCAGATAGCGCCGGCCCGAAGGCAGCAGGGGAAGGAGCGCATGCCAGTCGGCCGCGCAGCCGGTAAAGCCGTGCAGGAGCACAACCGGAGGGCCTTGCCCGCGCTCCTCGAAATGTAGCTTCATGGTCTCCTCCGAGAGGTCAGACGTCGCTTGAGAGTCAGTAGCCTGCCTACGGAAGACGGGGTCCAGGGTTTCCTGCGGGGCGCGTGTCGAGGCCACGAGACCCCGACCCAGGGAGGGACAGGGTCTCTGGGGGGCCGGAAATCAGCCGCCGCCGTCGGCGGGACCGGCGCCGGTCTCACCGCCTCCGCCGCCGGTCACCACGGCGCATGAGTTGCGGGCATCGCGAAGGGTACCGCGGGTCTCGACCTCCACGCCGCTGCCAAGATCCGTGGCGCGCAGCGTGTAGCAGGCGGTTTGACCGTTGCTCGTCATATCCCCAGGCCGCGCTACGCGCACCCGCACGGTTTCGCATCCGTTCGCCGCGACAACCACCGGATCGGCGTCCAGATAGGCGAAATCTGTGGGGCCGCCTATCGAGCAGCCCGGGCCGGCGTTATGGCCCGTGAAGGCGTAGCCGAAGGAGCGAGGCTCGGACGCGAAGCTGCAGATTTCCGCCGCGATCAGGACCGCGTCGGCGTCGCGGCAGAAATTCTTCACCGACGGCACCGAGAGGCCCGGGGGCGCGGCCTTGAACCAGTGGGGATCGTCGTCGTTCCACTGATTGCCCGGATCCCCGATGAAGAGAGGCTGGCGCACGCCGTTCTCCTGAAGGTAGAGATCGCGCCGCCCGCCGCCGCCGGCGCTGCTGGTCGACTGCGAGACGAACTCGCCGCTGCCGCCCAGGGCGTAGGAGGCGTATTGATGGCCGTCGAGCTGGGTGCGCTGGTAGCTCACGGCCTCGCGCAGCTGAAGCTCGACCACCTCCTCATCCCGGTAGCCCGGCGCAGCGTCTTTGTAGCGCTCTGAGTTCATGAGCAGGCTGTGACCGTCGGGCGAGATCGACAGATCGAAGGAGCGCTTGAGAGCAACGCCGTCGCCGAAGAGTCGCGTTGGATCTCCGCCGCTCGCGGGCACTCGGTGCACTTCTCCCTCCCAGGCGTCGAAGTAAACGGTTCGACCGTCCGGCGAGAAGACGCCGTCCATGGCTCCGATGCCGGCGTTCACAAGGATGGAGGGAGTCGCGCTCTGAAAATCGTAGGGCGCCGAGAACTCGAGCACGCCGAGGCGCCGGCCGCCCCACCCGTCCATGGAGGTAAAGACGATCTTGCGGCCGTCTCGCGACCAGCTCGGGTGCATCACCAGAGACTGCCCGAGCAGCTGGTAGGGGTAAAAATCCCGCATCAGGTTACCCGCCGCATCGATCACGCGCAGCACGCTGGTTGGGCCGCCGCCTCCGACCAGGATGTCGGAGGTCACGTAGGCGATATATCGCCCGTCGTGGGACCACTCGGGAAACCGAGCCGGGAAGGGATCGGCGGTCAGCTGCTGGGGCGCGGCGGTCGAGCCCACGGCCTGCACGAAGAGCTGCCTGGAATCGACGCCCTGCTGCTGCACCCGGTCCGAGGTGAAGACCACCTTGCCGCCCGAGAGATGCTCGGAGGGCAGGGGCGGGCTGCCGACGATCAGCGAGTAGCGCTGGCAGAAGGAGCCCGAGGACGTCTCCCAGCAGCCCGAGGGCGGAGTCGGGCCGAAAATTCCCTTCGAGCGCACGCGGATTTCCCAAATTCCGGCCTCCGGGGCGTCGATGGAGATCTGCTCCAGGTTGTCGCAGTCGTTATCGCGGCGCACCGCCGGACGAATCTCGGAGGGCGGGGTCTGGCCGACCGCCGGATAGTGGCTGGGCGGCTGCAAATCCCACGGCTCGTGCTGCACGTTGGACGGGCTGATCAGCCTGAGATCGAGATCGTTGATCAAGCGGCAGGTGTCCTGGGGCAGAAGGGCGCTGCCCGGCGGATCGTCCCACGCCAGGGTGACCTTGAGCGGCTCGGGCTGACGGCCGGCCGGCACCACGAAGGTGAGGGTCTCGCTCTCGGCCGGACTCAGCTCCCGCTCGACCACCCGCGGCGACTGGAAGCTGTGGGCGGCAAGCACCCGGGAGGACTCCGCCACGTCGACGATGCCGTAGCCGGTGACCTCGTCGGGCCCCTTGAAGTAGCGCGTCGGCTCCTGCGTGTCGGGATTGTTGAGGTCGGAGGCAAACGGCTGCTTGGCCAGATCTCGGGCGCCGTGCACCAAGAGGGCGCGCAGGGTCGAGGGCAGGGGAACGCCGGAGCCCGCAACGGCGGTCTGGCCGCGCCAGAAGGGCGAGGCGGAGTGATCGCCGAGGACGACGCCGAAGTCGTCTTTCATCTGATCGAGCAGCAGGGCGGCGGCGCCGGTGACCACGGGGGCCGCGGCGGAGGAGCCTCCGGAGCCCTGGTAGTTCTGGTTCATGCCGACGCTGCGCATGCGCTGCCCGCTGTCGCGAATCGGATAGATCTGCAGGATGTCGATGATCTCGCCAGCGGCGGTCGACCACTCGGGATTCGCGCCGATATCGACCGTGGCGACGTGCCACTGGCCGTCGGTCACGATCGGAAAGGTGTCCCAGCGATAGGCGTAGTAATCCGTATAGTCGTTGGTGCCTGGAGTGACCACCGTCCAGCCGAGGCGCGCCCGCGCGCCGAGGTTATTCCAGCGGTCGACCGAGTCGTAGCGATAGCGAATCTCCAGCCGATGGGAAGGATGCGAGGAGAGGCTGAGCGGCGTCGTGCCGTCGTCCTGAAAGGTGGTTCCGAGCAGCGCCCAGTGGGTCTTATACGGCCTGACGGAGGATTTAAGAGCCCGGCTCGAGCCGCTGACCTGGCTTTGGCTGATCGGGCCGACGTAGCGGCGGTCCCACCAGCCGACCTCGCCCCAGCCCTGCCTCCAGCCGGCGCCTGAAGAGTCGAAAGTCCAGCTCTGCTCCACGAGCCCGCCGCGTCGCAGCACCACGGAATCGATTTCGAAATGGGCCTCGTTTCGGTCGGCGGGGAAGAAGTGACGGGTTCCGGGCGCCGAGATTTCCGGCTTGAGTCGGCCGTCGAGGCTGGGGCCTACGCTGCTGCCCGTCCAGCCAAGGTTTTCGTCGCTGAGCATGCCGACCACCAGCTCGTTCTTGCTGTTGCGCCAGGTGGAGTAGTAGCCGCGGTCGTCGGGGTTGCCGTATTGGTGATGGATGCCTTCGTTGCCCGCCGCCCCGATGTGCGGATGGAAGCCATTCGAGCCGCCGCCCCAAATCCTTAGGTCCCAGTCGCGGGCCGCGCTGCCGTAGCTATGGCTTTGGGTGAAGCTGTGATTCGAGAGGTCCACGTCGTTCGTGTAGCAGTCGAAGAGAGCCTCGGGGGCCATGCCGCGGTACTCGTAGGGCGCGCCGCCGTTGGCGCTGCCGTCGCCCGCGAGGCCGGAGCTCATGAAGCCGTTGCCGAGAATGATTCCAGCGGTCATGGTGCCGTGACCGCCGTTGCCCGACGGACAGCCGAGCCAGCGCGGCGTGGTGCGAGCGCCGCTCGAGTCGTGATTCCAGAAGTCGTCGTGGTTGACGTTGAGGCCCTCGCTATTGGAAACGCGGACGCCGTCGCCGCTGAGGCCGGCGGCGTAGGACGGCGGCATCACCCCGTCGTCGATCTGCTGCGCCGCTTCGGCTCCGGTTGCCAAACGGGTACGCTCCATGAGGGGGCGGCGCGGCTCGGGGCCGGGCTCCACGAACTCCACGGCATCCTCGGCGAGCAGGCCCTCGAGGCGATAGGGCTCGATGACGGCGGCCACCTGGTTTGGACTGCCCGCGGCTTCGGCGTCCTCGAGAGCCTCGTCCGCCAGCCCCAGGGACGCCAGAGCTTTCGCGCGCTGGTCGGCGGGCACTCCCGGGAAGAAGCTGATCAGCACCCTCAGGCGGCCGCCCCCCTCGCCGTTCTCGAAGGTCCAGGGCTCGAGATTCTCGAGATCGAGCAGACTCCGCGGCGCTTTGTCGGCGGGCTCGAGCGGCGCAAAGGCCAAAGCGCCGGTCCGCTCGAGGGCGCCCTCGAGGCGCTCGGCAACCCCGCGGTCGGCAGACTCCGCGGCGGCGCCGCCAGAGGAACCGGGAGCTGAGTCGAGGTCGATCCGCAGGAGGAAAGTCGAGTCGCGGAGGTAGCCCGCCCAGTGAACGCCCGAGCGCGGCGCCATGGCGGGCGGCCTGAGGATCGCGGCGGGCATCTGGGCGATCACGTGGATGAAGCTGCGGTCCTGGGCTAGGGCGTAGAGCGCCGGGTCGACGCCCGGCGCCGGCGTGAACGTGCGCGAATGAAGGGCCACGAGTCGCGTCGGCCCCGCGTCTGAAGCCTCCTCGGCGCCGAGCGCCGACGGGGCGGCGAGGGTCCAAAGGGGAAGCACCGCGACGCAGGCGGCGATCTTCCGCATCAGGCGCCGGGGGTTCGGTTTCCGGAATCGAAGGTGCGGGGCTGGGCGTGGACATGAACACGGGGCGGCATCGCCCCCCGGGGACGTTCTTTTCGAAGGCATGGCTTTCCTTTCCGCGGCCGGGCGGGCCGCCGCGGCACCCGGGCCGGCCGGGCGCGCTACTCCGCGGATCGGCCGCGGACCGGGTCGAGAGGCGCCCGCCGGCTGGCTGCCGATCGCCGCGGCGGCGCGGCGCCGCGGGCGAGCGGGGCTCTCGGGCTTCGACCCATCAGGCGTGGCGGCAGGCCCTCGCCCCTCATGCGCGCGACGCGAATCTCCCGGCTCGCCCGTCGGCGATCAACCGAAGCGAAGATGCTTGAAGGAGCGGCCCTCGTCGCGGATCTCGCACAGCGACTCGAAGCCGATCTTGACGTGCAGCTCGGCAAAGCGCTCGGTGACCACCCGATCCTTCGACTCGGTTTTCACGCCCTCGGGGATCATCGGCTGATCGGAGACCAGGAGCAGCGCACCGCGGGGGATCTCGTTGGCGAAGCCGACGATGAAGAGCGTGGCGGTCTCCATATCGATGGCCATGGAGCGGGTGGTGCGAAGGGTCTCTTTGAACCGCTCGTCGTGCTCCCACACCCGCCGGTTGGTGGTGTAAACGGTGCCCGTCCAGTAGTCCAGGTTGTTCTCGCGCACCGTGTGCGACACCGCCCTCTGGAGATCGAAGGACGGCAGGGCCGGCACCTCGGCGGGGAAGTAGTCGTCGGAGGTGCCGTCGCCCCGGATCGCCGCGATCGGCAGGATCATGTCGCCGATCTTGTTCTTCTTCTTGAGGCCGCCGCACTTACCCAAAAAGAGGACCGCGCGCGGCGAAATGGAGCTCAGGAGGTCCATCACGGTGGCGGCGTTGGGGCTGCCCATGCCGAAATTGATGATCGTGATGCCCTCGGCGGTGGCGTTGGGCATCGGGCGATCGAGGCCGACGATCGGCGCGTTGAACATCTCGGCGAAGAGATGCACGTAATGGTTGAAGTTGGTCAGCAGGATCTGACGGCCGAAGCTCTCGAGCGGCGTTCCGGTGTAGCGCGGCAGCCAGTTTTCGACCAGGTCTTTTTTCGTTCGCATCGTCGTCTTCCCGTAGGTCCGCGGAAGGTGGGTTTGCAGTCGGTCGATCCGCAGAGTTCGCCGAGCTTACGCCAGGGTCGCGGCCGCCAACAAAACTCGCTCGATTTCGGGCGCGCCGACCCGCTGATAAGGTCTTTGGCTCCATGGAAGACGAAGGGCAGGAGGCGCCCGGCCGCCCGACAGGCAAGGCACCGAGCGCGCTGAATCTGAGCCGCGAGCGCGGCCTCGCGCTGCTGCTGGCCCTGGTGGCCCTCGTCTTCCACCGCGCCCTCCTCTTCGGCGAGGTCGTCTACTACCGCGACATTTTCTATCTGAACGCGGGTCAGCTCGACTTTCTGGGGCGCAGCCTCCGCCTTGGCCACGGCGTTCCGCTGTGGAACCCGCTGCATCAGGGCGGCATGCCCTTTCTCGCCGACGTCAACAACCAGCCTCTCTACCCGACGAGCTTCCTGGCGGCGCTGCTCTCGCCGTTCAGGGTTCTGACCGTGGCGGTGACGCTCCACGCGGCCCTGGCCGGCGGCGCGCTCTACGCCCTCGCGAGGCGTCTCGGGCTTCCGCAGGTCGCGGCCTACGGCGCGGGCGCGATCTTCGCCCTGAGCGGGCTGGCCCTGGCGCACAGCAATATGCCCGGGCGCTTTTTCGCTCTGATGCTCCTGCCGCCGATCGTTCTCGCCTGGCACCTCGCCCTCACGCGGCGGCGCGCCCTCCCCTTCGCGGCGGCTGCCGCGCTGTGCGCCACGCAGATTCTGGCCGGCGCTCCGGATCTGAACGCTCTCACCTTTCTCACGCTGCTGGCGTGGGGCGCGGGATTGAGGACGACGAGCGCGCAGGCGCCCGGGCGGGAGGGGACCGGCCGCGGGCTCGTGGCGGCCTGGCTTCTCCTCGGCGCTCTCACCGCCTGCCTCGCCGCCGTCCAGCTGCTGCCCCTTTTCGAGATGACGGCCGGCTCGAGCCGCAGCGCGGGTATGCCCCTCGAGGAGTTCGGCCATCACTCGCTCGATCCCAGGCGCCTGCCCGAGCTGGCGGTGGCCGGCTTCTCGGGGCGGGACACCCTCGATACCGAGGATTTTTGGGGTCGGCAGATCGTCGACAGCGGCGTCCCTTACGTGGTCAGCATCACCCTCGGCTCCCTGGCCCTCTGCCTGGCCGCCCTCGGCGCCCTGTCGAAGAGCTCCCCGCTGCCCCCAAGGCTCCGGCTCCTGCTGACGGCCCTCGCGGCCGCGGCCCTTCTGGCGGCCCTGGGCCGCTTTCTACCGGGCTTCGCGTGGCTGCACGCTCACCTGCCCGGGGTGACGCTTTTCCGCTTTCCCTCGAAGGTGCTGGCGCTCGCGCTCCTGCCGGCGGCCGTTCTTGCCGGCGGCGGCCTGGCGCTTCTCGAGAGCGCCGAAGGGCGCCGGCGCGCGGCGCGGCTCACCGGCTTGGCGGCGGCCCTGGCCGGTGCTTTGGCGCTCGCTTTGGCGGCCGGAAGCCCCTTGGAGAGGCTCCTATTCGGCGCCGGCGCCAGCGCGGTCGAGGGCGGCGCGCTGGTGCCGATCGGCGTCGCGGCGGGGCTCCTCGCCGCCGCCACCGCGGCGCTCCTCGCCCTCTCACCTCGGCGCGCCGGGCTGGCGGTGGCGGCGCTTCTCTCCTACGAGCTCTGGCTCGCCAGCCCCGACGCCCTCAAGCTGACGCCCGCGGCGGCGGTGGAGGCCAGGCCCGCCGCCCTCAAGAGCCTCGAGGAAACGCTCGGCGCGGGGCGCCAAACCCCGGGCCGGCTGTTTCGCGAACGCCAGGACTGGCCCTCTGATTTTGCCGCCGCGCCGAGTCGAGACGCCCTCTGGCGCCACCTGTGGCGCAAGGAGACCCTGGGCGACTACGAGGCGACCAAATACGGCGTGCCGATGGTTTTTCACGCCGACTTTCACAGTCTGATGCCCCAGCGCTCCGTGAACCTCGCCTTCTTGGTGCATCAGCTGCCCTGGGAGAGGCGTTTACCGCTGCTCGCAAGCGCCGGCGCCAGCGCCGTGATGACGCCCGAGAAACTCGCCCTCGAGGGCCTCCGCGAGGTCGAGCGATTCGAGGATCCCTTCGCCCCCGGGGAGCCCGCCGTGCGCCTTTACCGGCTGAGCGCGGCCGTCGAGAGGGCGACTTTGATCACCCGCTGGCGCACGGTGCCCGGCGGCGAAGAGGCCATCGAGCAGATGCTCTACGCCGACTTCGATCCCCGCCGCCACGCCGTGGTCGAGGGCGGGCCGGGCGATCCCAAGCCCGCCGCGGACTGCAGCGCCGCGACGGGCCCGAAGCGGGTTCGCTTCGAGCGGGTGGCGAGCGGTGCGGACCCCGCCTCCCGCTTCCGAGTCGAGACGCCGTGCCCGGCCCTTCTTTCGCTCTCCGAGGTTTTCGACGCCGGCTGGCGCCTCACCGTCAACGGCCAGCCCGCCGAGCTGCGCCGGGTGAACTACGCGTGGAGCGGCGTTTTCCTGCCGCCCGGTAGCCACCTGGTGGAGGTCCGCTACGGGCCGAGGTCCGTCACCCTCGGCGCCGCGCTCTCGCTGCTCGGCCTCCTCGGGAGCGTCCTGCTCGTGCTGCGGGACCGAAGACACTAACCGCTTTTCTGAGCGCGCGCCCGCACCCGAATCAGCACCAGCTTGGACGCCGGCGTGTGCGACCGGTCGGCGCGCAGGTCGAGGGGCACCAGGATGTTGGCCTCGGGAAAATAGGTCGCCACGCAGCCGCGAGGAATGTCGTACGGCACGGCCAGAAAGTTCTCCGCCACGCGCCCCTCGGCTTTGCCGACGCCGATGAGATCGACCGCCTGCTCGGCCACCAGGCCCCGCTCTTCGAGGTCCTCGGGGTGCATCATCACCAGCCGACGGGAGCCGGCGAAGCCGCGATAGCGATCGTTCAGGCCGTAGACGGTGGTGTTGAATTGATCGTGGGTGCGGATGGTCATCATGCGCAGCTCGCCCGGGCCAACCTCGAGCCGCGGCAGCGGATTGAGGGTGAAGCGGGCGCGGCCGGTGGCGGTGTTGAATCGGCGCTCCCGGGAGCCGTTGGGTAGGTAGAAGCCGCTCGGCTCCGCCACCCGCTCGTTGTAGCGCTCAAAGCCCGGGATCACCGCCTCGATCCGGTCGCGGATCTTCGAATAGTCGGCCGCCAGCCCCTCCCAATCGACGGAGGTCCGATCCTCGCCGAGCACCGCCCGCGCCAGGCCGGCGATGATCTGCGGCTCGCTTCTCAGGTGCTCGCTCGCCGGCTCGAGGGTTCCTTGGGAGCGATGCACCACCCCCATGGAGTTCTCGACGGTCACGAATTGACTGCCGCTCGGCTGCTCGTCGCGCTCCGAGCGCCCGAGGCACGGCAGGATGAGGGCCGTTCGGCCGTGCACCAGGTGGCTGCGGTTGAGCTTGGTCGACACGTGGGCGGTCAGGCGGCAGCGGCGCAGAGCCGCGGCGGTGACCTCGGTATCCGGCGAAGCCGAGAGGAAGTTGCCGCCCATGGCCACAAAGACGCTGGCCTCGCCGTCGCGCATCGCCTCGATCGCGTGCACCACGGAGTGGCCGTGCCGGCGCGGCGCCTCGAAGTCGAACTCCTGCTCCAGGCGCTGCAAGAAGGCCTCCGGCGGCTTCTCCCAAATACCCATGGTGCGATCGCCCTGCACGTTGCTGTGACCGCGCACCGGGCAGGTGCCGGCACCGGGCTTGCCGATCGCGCCGCGCAGCAGCAGCAGATTGACCACCTCGCGAATGTTCTGGACGCCGTTCTTGTGTTGGGTAAGGCCCATCGCCCAGCACACGATCATCTTGGGCCGCTCGACCACCAGGTCGCAGAACTCGAGGATCTCCTCGGCGCGCAGGCCGGAGGCGGCGACCAGGGAGCCGAAGTCCTGCTCGCCGAGGTGCGCCAGAAGCTCCTCGCAGCCGTCGGTGAACCGCTCGATGAACGCGTGGTCCAGCACGCTGCCCGGGCGCTCGCGCTCCCTGCGGACCAGCTCGCACATGGCGGCCTTCAGGAAGGCCACGTCGCCGTTGATTTGCACCTGCAGGTAGAGGTCGGCCAGGGCGGTGCCGCCGGTGAGCAGATCGCGCGGCGACTGCGGGTGCTGAAAGCGCTGCAGCCCCGCCTCTCGAAGCGGATTGACCGCCACGATCCGCGCCCCGGCGCGCTTGGCCGCCTGCAGCGCGCTCAGCATACGGGGATGGTTGGTGCCCGGGTTCTGGCCCATGACCACGATCAGATCGGCGATCTCGAGGTCGTGCAGCGTCACCGAGCCCTTGCCGATGCCCACCGTCTCAGACAGGCCGACGCCGCTCGACTCGTGGCACATATTCGAGCAGTCCGGCAGGTTGTTGGTGCCGAATTGTCGAACGAAGAGCTGGTAGAGAAAGGCCGCCTCGTTGCTGGTGCGCCCGGAGGTGTAGAACAGCGCCTCGTCCGGCGAGTCCAGGGCGCCCAGGGCCCGCGCGATCTCCCGGAAGGCCTCGCCCCATCCGAGAGGCCGATAGTGGGCCTCGCCAGGGCGCAGAATCATCGGGTGCGTCAGGCGGCCGGCCTGGCCCAGCTCGAAATCGGTCCAGCCGCCGAGCTGCTCGATCGAGTGGCGGCTGAAGAACTCGGGATCGCAGCGTTTGCGGGTCGACTCCTCGGCCATGGCTTTGGCGCCGTTTTCGCAGTATTCGGCGACGAAGGATCGGCGGTCGTCAGGGTCGGGCCAGGCGCAGCCCGGGCAGTCGAAACCCTGCTTTTGATTCATGCGCGCCAGCAGCCGGGTGGCCGTTAAGGGATCGTGGCCCTCGCGGCTCATGTGCTCCAGGGCCACGACCACGGCCTTGAGACCCGCGGCGCCCGCAGGAGGCTCGCTGCGCTCAACGGGCGCTGCCTCGGCGGGCCCGCGCGCCGCAGGGTCTCGCGGTGCTGGGGCTCGAGAAGGCCTTTGCGGTTTGGGGTCCTCGGCGGCGGGCATGACCTCCAATTCTATCCGAGACTCTCGGCGGGCTCGCCGCGCCCGGGCTTCGGCATCCGCCGGACACCGCGCGCCTTAGAAGCGCCACGATGCTGAGCCAGGTTCGGCCCATGGAAAAAGAGCCTCACCCACCGAGAAGCCCGGGCATTGCCCGATCCTCAGCATCCGGCCGGTGGCGGGTCGCTACCGCGCTCTACGGCGCTTTCTTGATCGCCGTCATCGCGGCCGCCAACTCCGACAGCCGGCTGGTCGACACCGTCGCCTCGGCCCTGCCCGGCGCCGACTTCACCGGCCACGTTGTCCTCATCGGCCTGCTGGCGTTTGCGGCCAACGGCTGGGCCGACCGACCGATCGCCGGGGGCGTGCTGCTCCGCGGCTCGGCGGCGGTGGCCCTTCTGGCTCTGGCCGAGGAGCTGAGCCAAATCTGGCTTCCCGCGCGCTCCTTCTCCGCCAGCGACCTCGTGGCCGACGCACTCGGCATCGCCCTGGCCGACGCGGCCCGGCGCGTCCTCCTCGGGCGGCGTCGGGCGCGCCGGGGCCCCGCGGACCTCGCGATGTAGACTGGCGGGAACTCCGGCCCGGAGAGCGCGGGTGGAGGAGGGAGTTTCCAAGAATGGAATGGGGTGAGATGTCGTGAAAGTCCGCCTGCCTACGATCGTCCAGGATCCGGCGAGTACCGAAATCGCCGGCAAAACGGAGAACTTCGAGGTTCGCGAAGACGAGGAGGACGTCTTTTTAGACGGCCCGGTGAGCCGCCGCGTGGCGGTGATCGACTTCGACGAGAAAACCGGTCTGCCGAGGCCGGGGGTGGTCTTCGAGCCGCCCGCACCCGGTCGCACCCTGGCCGGCTACCCGCTGGCCGATCCGCACGACTACACGGCGCGGGACTTCAACGCGGTGAGCGTCTTCGCCACTGTGCTGCGCACCCTGCGCCTCTTCGAGAGCGCGGACTGCCTGGGCAGGCGCCTCGAATGGGGCTTTGGGGGGCCGCAGCTGCTGGTGGTGCCGCGCGCCGGGCTGCGCGCCAACGCCTTTTACTCGCGGGACTCGCGCAGCCTGCAGTTTTTCTTCTTTCCCTCGAGCGTGCCCGAGCACGAGGGCCGAACGATCTACACCAGCCTGTCCCACGACATCGTGGCCCACGAGACGGGCCACGCCATTCTCGACGGCATCGCTCCCGACCTCTACGACGCCCTGACCCCGCAGTCGCTGGCGCTCCACGAGGCGATCGCCGATCTGACCGCGCTGCTCATGGCCTACGGCAGCAGAACTCTCGCCGCCTCCGTGCTCGAGAAGACCCGAGGGTCGATCGATCGCCCGTCGGACTTCAGCTGGCTGGCCGAGGAGTTCGCCAGCGCCAAGGACGGCGGGCGCAGCGGCTATCTTCGCTCGCTCGACAACCAAAAGACTTTCGACTCCGAGGACCGCAGCCGCGACGCCCACGGACGGCGTAACTTCGTGCGCGAGCGGGCCGACCCTCACCGCCAGAGCCAGGTCCTCACCGGCGCCCTCTACCCGGCGATGCTCGCCCTCTTCGACCACTACCGCCAGGCCGAGCAGGAGGAGACCGGCAAGACCTCGTACTCCGTTTCCGGAAAGGCCCTGGCCGTCGCAGCCCAGCACTTCAAGCGGGTGGTGCTGCGCGGGCTCGACTATCTGCCGCCCGGCGAGGTGTCCTTCGCCGACTATGCGCGGGCGATCCTGGCGTCCGACGAGGCCTATTACGCCAGCGACCGGCCGGCGGTGCGCCAACAGATACGCGACGAGCTGGTGCGCCGGAGGGTCGTGGCCAGCGCCCGGGATCTCGAGGTGGCGACCAATGTCGATCCCGAGGAGCACCCCTCGATCGGCGAGCTGGACCTCGACCGGCTGGTGGAGAGCGACTGGGCGGCCTACGACTTCGTCGACCGGCACCGCGAGCTGCTCGGCGTGCCTCCGGGCGTGCCGTTCCACGTCAAGCCGCGCCAGAAGGTGCGCAAGGTCTACTTTCGCGGCGGCCGACGGGTGCCCAAGCGGGAGTGTCTGCTCAAGGTCTCCTGGGACGTGCGCGAGCCCAACGGCGGCGCGCCGGAGGTGGCGTCCGAGCGCCAGATCACCGCCGGCACCACCCTCGCCCTGGCGTGGAGCAGCCGCCACGCGCCGAGAATCCGCGCCCTCCTGCGCTCCGATGCCTCGAAGCCCGAGACCGACGCCGCCGGCGAGCAGCGCGCGGATCGCGACCTCATGATGCGCTCCCTGGTGGAGAGCGAGGAACGCCCGGGCGGGGACGCCCACGACTCGGCAACGCTGCGCCTCGAGCGCCA
>JBCCLG010000034.1:0-16290 GCA_039027015.1 Acidobacteriota bacterium
GAAGCAGCAGGGGCACGCGGCAGTCGTGACCTATCTGCTGAATCCAGCCTTCGGAATCAAAACCCAAAGCGTCGCCTTTGAAAGCTGCAATGAGATCGCGACTCAGCTCTTTACCTTTGAGCCACTCCAGCTGGTGGTCGAGGTTCGTCTGGACGGTAATCTTAGGGTTGTGGTGCACGGCAATGATCTTGAGATAGGAAGCGACTTCCCCTTTTAACCACTGACTCATCAGTGCTTGGCCCTGCTTTCGGCTCACGAAGCCCACGTGATCCTCGTCGCGGTGAGATTCCTTCTCGCAAGAGTTGAGCGACGCCACGGTAAGGCGCAGCTCGGGATAGGTGTAAACGAAGCCGCCGTAGTCCAACGCGTCGGCGACTCGTTCTTGAGGCTCGCCGTAAAAGTTCTCGACGAAGGCGTCGTAGTGCTTGAGCTTGACCCTGTCCATCCGCATCCGAAGTTCGTCGTCGTCAAATTCTTCTGCCGCTTGCTCGTTTTCCTGGACGCTTCGGCAGGCAGGGCGCCAGATGTCGTGGTTGCCGGGGCAGAAGACGAACCTCTCCCGCACGACGCCTAGCTCGCCACCTAGGGTTTCGAGAAATTGGCTAGCGAGCCTGAACTCGGCAGGCTTGCCGACTTCGGCGAAATCGCCGGTCACGATCACCAGATCTGGTGGGGCAGCTTTGAAGGCTTCGTAGTTTGCGAGGAGACCCTGATAGAAGCGTTCCCCTAGCTCTTTGGAGTCTTCGCCCTGAAATCGGCTGTGTTCGCCGAAGTGCAGATCGGAAAGATGCAGCAGTCGGATCATGGGACCCTCCCTCATGAACGTTTGGGCGAGGAGGACTCTAGCTCAAAGACGAGGCGCCCGAGCTTTTTAGCTTGGTTGTGCGTTCTGCTAGGTCTTTGAAGGCCAGGTCAGGCCAAGCGAGGTCGAGCAAGGACCCCGAGCTTTGGGCTTCAGCGGGGTCGCGCCTGGAAGGCTGCGCCTGTCGCGCCGGTCTTCAGAGATTGAGGCCGCGCTCTTTTTGCTCGCGCGCCCTCTGAAGCTCGGCCTGGACTTCGGCTTCCATGTTGTGGAGGCGTCGCCGTCGCCTTCGTTCCCTAAATTCTTCGATCTCGCCGAAGATTGTGAAGGAGGTGCTCCACCTGAAGGGCGTCAGGAAGATGTCCCAGAGGTCCCTCAGCAGCTCGCGAAGGTATCGGGACGGGCTTTGGGATCCGCTCATGGTTTTCCTTGAGGGAGAGGAGGAGGGGGGGTTGGATGGCCTCTTCCGGCAGGTCGTCGAGCCGCGCCTGGAGTGGAGCCTTGCTGGCTGAAGGCTTTTGGATACGCGCGGTGCGCTTGGAAGATTCGGCCTCGTTAGCTGGGGAGGCCCAGGGCCTTGGGTTCTTCGTCGGTCTCGGGACTCCTGGCTCCGAGGGATTTCCTCAAATCCTCGGCGATCGTTTGGAAGATGGGCAGCACCACGAGGGTAATGGCGGTGGTGGCCAGGATGCCGTAGGCGATGGAGACCGCGGCAGGGATCAGGTATTGGGCTCCTTCGGAGGTTTCCAGGATGAGCGGCGTCAGGCCGGCGAAGGTGGTGACGGAGGTGAGGCAGATGGCCCGGAGGCGCCCGCTTCCGGCCTGCAGCCAGGCGTCGAGGTCTGATTCTCCAGAGCGTCGCCTTTCGTTAAACGTGGCCACCAGGAGCAGGCTGTCGTTGACGACGATGCCGGAGAGGGCCAGCAGTCCGAAGAAGGAGAGGATGCTCATCGGCAGGTCGTGGACCCAGTGGCCGAAAATAGCCCCCAGAACGCCAAACGGGATGACCGCCATGATCAGGAGCGGCTGGGTGTAGGACTTGAGGGGCACGGCGATCAGGCCGTAGATCGACGCCAGCGCCAGCAGGAGGGTCCAGGCGATGGAGGAGCTGGTCTCGGCGATTTCCTCGAGCTCTCCGCGCTGGGCGATGACGAGTCCCGGGAGGCGCTTTCGGAGATCGACGAGCAGGCTTTCTTCGAGGGCCGCCATGGCCGCCTCTGGCGAGGTGATGTCGCGATCGACCCAGGCGTCCAGGATTGCGACCCGGCGGCCGTCGACGCGGGTGATCTCGGGCGCCGCCGGGCGGAAGCGGGCGGTCGCCACCAGGGAGAGAGGCGCCGCTTCGCCGGAGGGCAGGCGGATGCGGGCCTCGGCGAGGTCCCCGGTATCTCGGCGGTCCTCCGCCGGATAGCGCACCCGCACTCGCACCTCTTCGTCGCCGCGCTGGAAGCGCTGCACCTCGTAGCCGAGGAAGGCTCGCTGCAGCTGGTCCGAGAGATCGGCGGTGCTGAGCCCGAGGGCCCGGCCCTGGGGAGTGAGATCCAGGCTTAGCTCGGAGCGACCCGGGGCCAGGGGGTCCCGGACGTCCTGCACTCCGGGGGTGCGCCGGAGCTGCTCGAAAATCTCGAGGCGCGCCGCGTCGAGCGCGGCTTCGCCGGGCGCGCTGATCTCGAGGCTGATGGGCGGAAAGGCGTCGAAGGCGGCGGAGAAGAGGGTGGTTTGCGCGCCTTCGAGAAGGCCGGTCTCGGCGCGCCAGGCGTTGGCGATCTCCCGGGGCGCCAGGCCCACGAGGCCCGGCGAAAGCTCAACCCGTATCTCTCCGGCGCGGTCGCCGGTCATCTCGCTCTGCACCGCGGCCAGGAGTGGGCCGACGCCCCGCTCGCGCTCGAGGCGACGCGCCACCTCGTGGAGTGAATCCTCCATCCGAGCCAGGTTTCTCTCGGTGAGGCCGTGGCCCGCGGTTTCTTCCATGGCGAGGGTGGCGGTCATCAGCTCGCCGGGAATGTCGGGAAAGAAGCTCGTGCGCACGAAACCCGCCGCCACCAAGGCGAAGGATCCGGCGGTGATCAGGAGAATGGCGAGGAGGCTCACGTAGCGCCTCTTGAGGGCCCGGGAGAGCAGGGTCCTGTAGGCCTCGGTCAGGCGGTCGAAGAAGCGGCTGACGGCGGACGGCAGGGCGCCGAGCAGGCGCCCGGGGGCGGAGCGCGGACGCTCTCCCAGGCGCAGGTGCGCCAGGTGGGCCGGCAGGATGAACTTCGACTCGACCAGGGAGAACATCAGGCATCCCGCGGTTACCAGGGCGAATTGGGAGAAGATGAGGCCGAACTCGCCCCGCACCAGGCCCAGAACGGAGAACGCGGAGACCGTCGTCAGCACGCCGAAGATGGTGGGCACCGCCACTTTGTGCACGCCGCGCACGGCGCTGGCCAAGGAGTTGCCCTCCCGGATCTTGTGCGTATGGATGCTCTCCCCGACCACCACGGCGTCGTCCACCACGATGCCGAGCGCGACGATCATGCCGAAGATGGTGAGGTCATTCAGCGAGAGTCCGAAACCCCGCATCACGAGAAACGCGCCGCCGAAGGCCACCGGGAGGCCCAGGGCGACCCACAGCGCGATGCGGCGATCGAGGGTCAGCGTGAGCACCACGAAGACCAGCGCCATGCCCACGAGGGCGTTGTCCTGCAGCAGCGCGATGCGCGAAGCGATCTGCTCGCTGCGGTCGTGCCAGGTCTCGAGGGAAACGCCCCGCGGCAGCCGGCCGTCGCCGCGCCAGCGCTCCACCACCTCGGCCACGGCGCGGCTCACCCGGTCGGCGCTGGTGGCCGCGTCTTTGTGAATCTGCAGGCCTATGGAGGGCCGACCACCAAAGCGCATGAAGCGCCGCTGGCCGTCCTCGAAGGCGGGCTTCACCGTCGCGATGTCGCCGAGGGTGAGGCCGCTGCCGTCGGGTCTCGTGAGCAGCGTCAGCTCGGCCACCTCGCCGGCCCAGCTGGCGCGCCGAGCCGCCCGCAGGACGATGTCGCCGCCCTGCGGGCTCCGCAGGCTGCCGCTCAAGTCGAGGAGCGACTCCCGATCGATGGCCGCAGCCACCCCTTCGAGGGAGAGGCCGTATTCGGCGAGGGAGGCGTCGTCGATCTCGACGTGCACCTCCGGGGAGAGGTGGCCGATCCGATCGACACGGGCGATGTCGGGGTGGGCGAGAAGGTCCCGCCAAACCTCGCGCGCCACGTGCTCGAGAACGTCGCGATCCACCTCGCCCGACACCTGAGCCCGAATCACCCGCTCGTCGATCCGCTGCCGCTCGATCACGGGACGCTCGGCCCGGGGCGGCAGGTTGGGCACCGCGTCGACCCGCGCCTTGACCTCGGCGAGCAGGCGGTCGAGGTCCTCTCCGGAGGCTTTCTCGAGGGTCATCGTGACGCCGTCTCCGCGCGCCACCGAGGAGATCCTCTCGAGGCCTGGCGTGCCTTCAAGAGCCCTCTCGAGGCGCAGCGCGACGCCCTCCTCGGCGACCTCCGGGGAACCGCTCGGGAAGCCCACCTCGAGGGTGAGAACGCCCGGTGGAAGGCCCGGGAACGACTCCCGGGGCAGCCCCTGGGCCGCGGCGAGACCCAGCGCGATGATCAGGGCCATGAGCAGATTGGCCGCCACCGGATTGCGGGTAAACCACGCGATGGCGCCGGCCGAGCCCTCGGAGGTGCCCCTCTCCGGCGGGCTGTTCTCAGTGCCGGGCGTCGTCATGGGCGACCTCCTTCGTCACCGGCAGGCCCGGGAGGTGAGACGCCATCGGATGGGCGACTACGTCGAGCTTTTCGCCCTGCATTTCCGCCGGCGCCTGGATGAGAACGCGGCCGTCTCTGCCGGGATGGGGATGGACGGCGGCCTTCGCCAAGAGGCCCTGCGCGTCGACGAACCAGATTTCTCCGCGCTCGGTCACCGCGTGGCTTGGCAGGTCGAGAACGCCCTCGAGCTCTCGCCCCGGGAGGGCGGCGCGCACGAAGGTTCCCGGGTAGAGGGGCGGGGTCTGCTCGAGGGGGTTGAGCACCGTGGCCACCAGGGCGCGCTGGCGGGTCTCGGCGGTCACGTGACGCTCGATCCGGCTCACGCGCCCCTGCCAGCGCCGCGGCTCCGGGCCGCCCGCCAAAAGCTCGACGGGCCAGCCCTCGGCGAGCAGCTCGGCTTCGGGCGGCAGCAGCGCCCAGTCAGCGGAGGTGAGGGGCACGCGGATCTCGACGGCGTCGGAGCTGTCGAGCTCGAGGAGCTCGGCTCCGGGCTGAAGCGAGCTACCCAGGGGCGCCATGCGGCGCACCACCGCGGCGTTGAACGGCGCTCGGATCACGGTGCGAGCGAGGTTCTTCTCGGCCTCGAGCAGCGCCGCCTCAGCGGCCTCGATCCCCATCCGTGCCGAACGTCTTTGGGGTTGCCGGAGAAGGAAGCTCGAGGGCTCTCCGGGCTCCTCGAGGCGCCGCCAGTCGGCCTCCGCCTGGCGTGCCCTGAGCTCCTCCTCCTCGTCGAGAAGCCGGGCCCTCTCAAGCTCTGCCCGCGCGCTGGCCACGGCCTCGAGGTAGCGGGAGTCGTCGAGGGTCATGAGCACCGAGCCGCGGGTGACGCGGCGGCCCGAGTGAGCCTGTTCGGAGATTGACACGAGGGTGCCCGCGACCTCGGCCGAAAGCGTGGTTCGGTAGCGGGCCCGCGCCTCGCCCCGGGAGCGGATTTGTGGGCGGGCCGAGGAAGGGCTGGAGGGCAGAACCGTCACCGGGCGGGGCGAGTCGGACGGCGCCGCGCCCGCGAGAAGGGCGGGGGCTTCGGCGACCTTCTCATCCCGCCCCCCGGGAGACTGGGGCGCCACGAGAAAGAAGACAGCGAATGCGGCGGCCAGCGCGAGGCTCAGAGCGATCTTGAGCCGTCTTCCTTTTTCCATCAGCTTGCCTCCAGGCCGAGTACAAGGCCGAGCTCGATGCGGTTTTCGAGAAGGTCGAATCGGGCCTCGAGCAGCCGCACTTCGGAGTCGAACGCGATTCTCTGGGCGGTGAGCAGGTCCAGAATGTTGGCCAAGCCGCGGGCGAACTGGCCTTCGAAGCTGCGCCGGCTCAGCACGGCATGCTCGAGGGAGGTTTCGAGGTGGGGAAGGCGTCGCGAGAGCGAGTGTTCGGCGCCGAGGGCGTTCTCCACCTCGACCACCGCGTCGAGAAGCACCCCGCGATAGGCGGCGGTCGAAGCCCGGTCCCGCAGCCGCGCTGCGTTGAGCTCTGCGTGCAGGGCCCGCCGGCGAATCAGCGCCGCCGCCAGGCTGCCGAGAACGGACCACACGGGATCGGCGCGCAGCACGTCGGCGGCGCTTTGGGAAGACAGGGCGAGGTCGGCGGTGAGGCTGAAGCTCGGCAGAAGGGCCTTGCGCGCTACCCGCACCGCCGCTCCCTCGGCCTCGAGGCGGAGGAGGGCGGCGGCCACGTCAGGGCGCGCGGCGAGAACCTCGGCGGGCACGGGTGCCAGCGTGGGTGCGACCTTGGGCAGCCGCTCCGGCAGCGGCGGCTTCGGCTCGAGAGCGAGATCACCGAGCAGCAGGCTGAGATCCCGATCCGCTCGCCGAACCTCCTCCTCGAGACGCTCGACCTCGGCCTCCGCCGCCGCCAGCTCGGACCGCGAGGCGTCCCAGTCCGTGACCGCTCCGAGTCCTGAGCGGTAGCGACCGCGGACCGCCTCGAGAGTGGACTCGAGGGAGAAGAGCCGGCGGCGCTCGATTCCCAGCTGCCGGTCTCTCAGGATGCGCCGCAGGCCCGCCTGCAGAGTGCGGGCGGCCAGGGAGTTGCGCGCCGCCTGAAGGTCCTGCTCGAGGGCCCGGTGGCGCAGCTCCGCCTCGTTCAGCCGGTCCGCCAGGCGCCCCCAGACGTCGACCTCCCAGCTGAGGTTCAGGCTGAGCGAGGAAGTGGAGGACGGCGAAGAGCCGCCGCCAGGCTCGGTGCCCCGGGCCTGGCTTGAGGCGGCCTCGATCTGGGGCAGCCTCTGGGCTTCGGGGACCGCCAGGAGCACGCCGGACTCCCGCAGCCTGAGGGCGGTTTCGATAAGGTCCGGGTTGCCTTCGAGGGCGCGGTCCACCAGCGCCGCGAAGCGCGGGTCGTCCACCAGGCCGGAGAGGGAGAGGAGGGTCTCGCCGTTTCCCGGCAGCGGCTGCGCCCACGACTCGCGCAGCCCGGCATCCGGCTCGATCGGCGGCGGCAGATCGGCGGTGGAGGCGCAGCCCGCTGTGAGCAGAACGGCCGCGAGGAGACGGCGCATCAGAAGGTCGCCTTGAGCTGGAGGCTGGCGCCGGGAGCGGACTCTAGGTCTTCGGTGCTGAGCAGAACACCCTGGCTGTCGTGGATCTTGAGCTCACCCTCAAGGCCGAGGGTCGGGCCCACGCGCAGCTCGAAGCGGTCGGCGAAGCGATGTTCGTAGAAGAAGCCGAGATCGAATTGGATGAACTCCGCGTACCCGGCGGCGCTGACGGCGCTGTCGTCGGCGAGTCTGCTGACAAAGGTGTTTGGGTTGACCCCGAGGCTCAGCGCGGAGCGCGGCGAGAAGCGATAGCGCATGCCGGTCTCGGGAATGCCCAGGCTGGCGGAGAACCCCTCTTCCGCTCGGCCGCGGTAGGTGAAGCCGATGGCGGGAAAGAGCTCGAACTCCAGCTCGACCTCCGAATGCCAGGCGTAGCCGACGCCGAAGAGGAAGCTCCAGTCGGCGGTGCGGCTCCAGACAAAAGCCGTGACCACGTCGGCGAAGTAGGAGTCGTCCGACTCCTCTTCGAAGCTGAGCCCGGCACCGAGGGAGGTGGTCCAGAACAGCCTGTCGCGGATCGGGCGATTGAAGGTGCGCCGCAGGCTCACGGTTTTGAGCTGCTCCCAGGGTTCCGGGGCGCCGTTCGCGAAGCCTAGGGTGCGGGCGTTGGTCCAGGAGAAGTCCCGGATGCCCGCGGTCAGGGTGAAGTCGAAGATCTCGAAAGACGCCTCGGCCGACTGGAGGTCGAAAGACGCGTCGCCGTCCGTGAAGTCGAGCCCGGAGATCGAGTTCAGCTCGAGCTCGAGAGCCGAGGAGGGATCCTCGGCGAGCGCCGGGCCGGCGCCGAGAAGACCGAGAAGAAGCGCTGTGGGGATGAGGTTTTTCATGCCGCCATCGTGGCGAGCGAACCTTGCTCGCCGCTTGCCGCGACATTGCTTTTCGGCAAGGGACCTCGGAATTGCCCCCGCTCTCGCCGAAACTCAGTCTTCGGCCAGTGCCCGGATGGGATCCATGCGCGAGGCCCTGCGCGCCGGCAGGTAGACCGCAAGGGCGGCGAGGGCCATGAGGATAAGGGAGACCGTGGCGAAAACCGCCGGGTCGATGGGGCGGATGCTGTAGAGCATGCCTCGCAGCAGCTGCGCAGCGCCGGCGGCACCCGCCAGGCCGATCGCCAGTCCTGTTGCCGCCAGGCGGAGTCCTTCCTTGAGAACGAGCCCCTCGACGCGGCTGCGGCCGGCGCCCAGGGCCACCCGAATGCCAAGCTCTCGCCGACGCTGGACGACCGAATAGGCGAAGACCCCGTAAATGCCCACCGCGGTCAGCAGCAGGCCCAGCAGCCCGAAGAGTCCGAGCACCACGCCGCCAAGCCGCGCTGGGAGGAGCGCGATCCCCATGTGCTCCTCCATGGTGCGAACTTCGTAGAGCGGCAGATCCGGGTCGAGGCTGTGCACCGTCTCCCTGACGCCGGCGAGCACCGTCCGGGGATCCGCCTCGGTGCGCACCAAGAGCGTCATCGCGGACTGGAAGAGCTCGCGCTGGGGCAGATAGAGGTATTCCGTCGGAGGCTCGCCGAGGCTGCGGTATTTCGCCGTCTCGACGATCCCCACGATGCGCCGATCCGCGCCCGCAGTCCTCACGGTCTGGCCGAGCGCCGTCCCGTTCGGCCAGAAGCGCTCGGCGAATCTCCGGTTGATCACCGCGACCGGCTGCGCCTCGGAATCGTCGCTCCTCAGGAAGGTGCGCCCTTCTTCGAGATCGATCCCCAGGCTTTCGAGAATGCCCTCGGTGACCGCGGCGTAATAGACGCTCGAGCGCTCGCCCTCGGCAAACTCGTAGCCGGGCACCTCCACTTCCTGGCTGATCAGGTGAAATCCCAGGGGTACGGAGTTCGTGAGGCCTGCGAAGGTCACGTCCGAGCGGGCGGCGAGCCGTTCGAGAAGGCGGTCGAAGAATTGGCGGGCTTGAGCCTCTTCGTATCCCTGCAGTCCGGGATCCATCGAGGCCATGATCACGTTGCGAGGAGCGTCGATTCCGGGATCGATTTCGGTAGCCGCCTGGAGGGCGCGCAGAAAGAGTCCGGAGCTCACCAGCAGGATCAGCGAGAGGGCCATTTGGAGGACGATCAGCGCTCTGCTGGGGCGAAGTCGACCGCCGCGCTGGCCGGAGCCGCTCTGGCGAGCGCCGAGAAAGTCGGTGCGGGTCGCCTGAAGGGCTGGGGCCATGCCGAAGGCGAGGCCAGCGGCGACGGAGACGGCCAGCGTGAAGACGAGAACGGTCGTGTCGATCCGGAAATCGAAGGCAACGCTGCCGTCCACGGGTAGCTCGAAGCGGGTCAGGAGGCCGGTGACGGCAAACGCGAGGGCCACGCCTGCGGCCCCCGCAAGCAGACTGAAAATCAGGCTCTCGGTGAGAAGCTGCTGAACGAGAGCTCGCCCGCTGGCGCCCAGGCTGATGCGGATTCCCATCTCCTGGCGCCGCTCGCGCGCCCGCGCCAGAAAGAGGTTCGCCACGTTGACGCAGGCGATGAGGAGGAGCAGCAGCACCACCGCCATCATCACGGTGCTCATCCCGAGAGCCGCGCCGCGAAAGGAGGGGTGGAGCCCAGCTTCGGTCAGGGTGATGAGGGTGGCGCCGAGCTGCCCGCGGTAGGCCTCCGGAAACTCCTCCTCGAGCTGTACCAGCACCCGATCCATGGCGATCCGCGCCTGCTCGAGGGTGCGATCGGAGCGGAGCCGAGCGATGACGACCAAGGGGCTTTCATCCCGCGACTCGAGAAGATTTTTGCCCGGCATGATCTGCGCCTGCATCATGATCGGAACGTAGATCGGCACGTCGATCGCCGGCATCGGACCCTTGAAGTCCGGCGGCGCGACGCCCACCACCTCGAAGGGCGTGCCGTTGAGAATCAGCGTTTGGCCGAGCACCGCCGGATCGCTGCCGAAGCGGGATCGCCAGAAGGAATGGCCGAGCACGGCCACCGGATGAGCGCCGGGCCTCTGGGCCTCCGCTTCCGGCATAAAGCCGCGGCCGATCTCGGGCCGCACCCCCAGGGTGGTAAAGAGATTCGCGCTCGCGAGAACGCCCATCAGGCGCTCGCTTTGGCCCTCGGCGGACAGCGAGACGGGCGCGGAGGTCCAGGCCGCGGTCGATTCGAAGACTTCGCCGCCGCGGTCGCGGATGTCCTGATAGTGAGGAATCGAGCTGGCGCCGTAGTCCAGCCCCGGCCGCTTGCGGTACACCTGGATTAGCTCCTCGGGACTCTCGACGCCGCCGAGCGGTCGCAGAAGCAGACCGTGGATCACCGAAAAGGTCGCGGAGTTCAGCCCGATACCGAGGGCCAGAGTGCCGATCGCGGTCACCGTCAAAAGGGGGCTCTTGGCGAGCATTCGCAGGCTGTGTCGGACATCGTGCAGGATACGGTCCATCGCGTGAATCTCCGGGATCCGGGTTATTGCAGGCGGCCTCGGGCGTTGATCGGTGAACCTTGGCGTGCGCTTCAAAGCCTGTAGCTCAGGTCGGAAGGGATATCTCCACACGCGTGCCGCCCTGCCCCGGGCAGAGGATCTCCACCGTGCCGCCGTGGGCGGAGACCGCCGACTTTACGTAGCTGAGGCCCAGGCCGTGCCCGGCTTTTTTTCGGCACGCGTCGGTGCGGAAGAAGCGCTCGAAGATGCGGGGCAGGTCGGTGGCCGGAATGCCCGGGCCGGAGTCCTCCACGAAGAGCACGACCGCGCCCTCTTTCTCGAGGGCGCCGAGGCGAATCGAGCCGCCCCGCGGCGTGAACTTGACGGCGTTGTCCAGCAGGTTGGCGACGGTGCGGCGCAGCATCGTGCGCTCCGCCTCGATCCGCGGCGTTTCGGTGTCGTGGAGCTGGAGAGCGAGCTCCTTGGCCTCGGCCGCCTCCGAGTAGAGTTCCATGATCTCGCGCATCAGGGCCGTAGGGTCCACGGACTCGCGCTGCAGCTGGTCGGCGCCGGAGTCGAGGCGCGCGATCTCCAGCATGGTCTCGATCACCGCCTCGAGCCGAGTGGTTTCGTCGATCGCCCGCTCCGCCAGCCCGTGGAGGGCCTCTCGGGAAGGCTCTTCTCGCAGCGCCATCTCGGCGGCTCCCCGCAGGCGCGTCAGGGGGCTGCGCAGGTCGTGGGCCACGTCCACCGAGACGTATTTCAGGTCGGTGATGAGCACGTCGATCTTCTCGAGCATGCGGTTGATGGTGCCCGTGAGCTCCTGCACCTCCACCACCTGCTGACGCTCCGGCACCCGCGCCTTGAGAGATCCCTCGAGGATCTCCTCGGCGGTGCGGGTCACTTCCTTGACGCCCGCCATGGCGCTGCGCACCATCCACCAGCTGAGGCCGCCGACCAGCACGGCCAGGGAGAGAGACCCCAGGCGCCAGTGGTGCGCGAACTGTTCGACGAGATCGCCGTCCTCGTCGAGCAGCACGCCGGCCTGGATCACCGCGCCGTCGTCAAACCTGCGGCTCAGAACCCGCAGGGTGGTCCCGGGGCTGGCCTCGAGAGTGTCGGCCCGTCGTCCGCCTAGGGCAAGGGTGAGGCCCAGGGCCTCGGCGTCCGCTAGGTCAGGCCCCTTCCGCAGGGTGAGCGCGCCCTGGGGATCGAAGAGCCGGAAGTAGAAGCGCTCGACGGCGAAGTCGCCCGTGGCGTAGTTCTCGAGGGCCTGCTCGAAGCTCTGATCCTCTTCCACCAGCTGCTCCATGAGCCTCTCGATGCCCTGCTCGAGGCTGCTCCGCATGGCCAGCCCCAGCACGTGGAAGATCAGGACGTGCAGGGCGACGGTCAGCCCGACGTAGGAGATGACCAGGCGGCCCTGGAGCGTGCGGGTGCCTAGCACTCGCCCGGGGTCCCGCGGCTGGGGGGAGACTCGTCGGCGGCTTCGAATCGATACCCCAGGCCGCGCACCGTTCGGATCAGCTCCCGCGTGGTGTGGGCGGCGAGCTTTGAGCGCAGCCTCGAGATCTTGGCCTCCACCACGTTGGTTTGCGGGTCAAAGCCATAGCCCCACACGTGATCGAGGATCATGGTCTTGGAGACCACGCGGCCTCGATTGCGCATCAGGTAGCTCAGCAGCTTGAACTCCCCCGGCTGCAGATCGACCGGCTCGCCGTCGACGAAGAGCAGGTGCCGCTCGCGGTCCAGGGTGAGTCCGCCCAGGTGCAGGAGGGGCGCGGCGTGGAGGTGGCCGGATCGCCGCACCAGGGCTTCGATGCGGGCGATGAGCTCCGCGAAGGCGAAGGGCTTGGTCAGGTAGTCATCGCCGCCCGCCCGCAGGCCGCGCACGCGGTCGTCCAGATCGCCCTTGGCGCTGAGAACCAGCACCGGCGTCTCGACTTTTTCGCGCCGCAGCCGCTGCAAGACCGTCAGGCCATCGATGCCGGGGAGCATGATGTCCATGATGATCAGGTCGAAGGACGCGTCCCGAGCCGCCGCGTAGGCGAGCAGGCCGTCGGTGACGGTGTCGACGGTCAGGCCC
Source organism: Acidobacteriota bacterium (assembly GCA_039027015.1). Classification (GTDB taxonomy): domain Bacteria; phylum Acidobacteriota; class Thermoanaerobaculia; order Multivoradales; family J023; genus JAUIJL01. The sequence continues at coordinate 12,551 of JBCCLG010000034.1, forward strand.
TCTTGCGAAAGGCCCTTTCTGATGAACTCCAGGGTGGCTTCGTCGTCCTCGACGACCAGCACTCGCAGCATGGCCGCTCTCCTCACGCATCTCTCGGGAACGGTCAGCGGCCGGGGCGGGATGCGCGTCGGCCGGAGGCTCTCGACGCTAGATCCCCTGGCTTGCCCAAACCTTGCCAGAACATTACCACCCGGCAATCTCCGGCCAGGCGGACGCCGCGTCGCCGGTCGTCCGCCTGGACTGAGCCTCGCTCGAGCGCTCCGCAGCGGGCCGCCTCAGGCCGGGCTCGGCTGCGCTTCTCCCAGCTCCTCGCCCTCGGCGGCCTCTTCTCGAGGCTCTTCTCCCTGGACCGTCTCCTCGGTTTCGGCGACGGCGGTGGAGCCCAAGAGGCCGTGGAAGTCCTCGAGGATGCGGTAGACCACGGGCACGAGGATCAGGGTGATGGCGGTCGCGAAGACGATGCCGAAGCCCAGGCTCAAGGCCATGGGGATGAGGAACTGCGCCTGCAGGCTGGTCTCGAAGATCATCGGCGAGAGGCCTAGAAAGGTGGTCAGGGTGGTCAGCAGGATCGGCCGGAAGCGCCGGGTTCCGGCGTCGCGAATGGCCTCCTCCATGGGGATGCCGGCCCGTCTCTCGCGGTTGATCAGGTCGATCATGATCAGCGAGTCGTTGACCACCACGCCGGTGAGCGCCACCACCCCGAAGAAGCTCAGCAGGCTCATGTTCTGGCCCATGAGCAGGTGGCCGATCACCGCCCCCACAAAGCCGAAGGGAATGACCGACATCACGATCAGCGGCTGGCTGTAGCTGCGAAACGGGATGGCCAGCAGGCCGAAGATGACCACCAGCGCCACCGCGAAGTTGGTTCCCAGGCTGGCGAAGGACTCGGCCTGCTCCTTTTGTTCGCCCTCGAAGTCGAAGGACAGGCCCGGGTAGGAGACCGCTAGCTCGGGCAGGACCTCCTCGCGCAGGGAGACGTTGATCTCGTTGGCGTTGGCCTGATTCACGTCGACGTCGGAGGTCACGGTGACCACGCGCCGGCGATCGACGCGGGCGATGCTGGCAAAGCCGCGGCCCTCCTCGGCGCGGGCGACGGTGGCAAAGGGAACCTCCGAGCCGTCGGCGAGGCGGATGCGCATGCTCTCGACGTCGCCCAGGCTGCTTCGGGCCTCCTCGGGATAGCGCACCATGACCCGGATATCGTTGCGGCCGCGCTGGATTCTCTGCACCTCCTCGCCGAAGAAGCCGGCGCGCACCTGGCGGGCCAGGTCCGCCAGCTCGAGCCCCAGGGCGCGGCCGGCGGGCGTCAGGCTCAGCTCCAGCTCCTGCTTGCCGGGCTCGAAGGAGTCGGCTATCTCGCGGGTGCCGGGGTATTCCGCGAGGCGACCCTTGAGGTCTTCGGTGGCCCGCAGCAGGCTGTCGAAGTCGCGGTGGGCGAGCTGCACGGAGACCGCGTCACCGGCGGAGAAGAGGGAGGCCGTGTAGGTGAGAGCGCTCGCCCCCGGAACTTCTCCGACCTTGTCGCGCCAGCGCGTCATGATCTCCCGCGACGAGATGCCGCGCACCTCGCTCGACAGCAGCTCGACGTTGACCTCGGCGAGGTGGCTGCCGGAGCCCGAGGTTGAGCCGGTGGAGGTCGGGCCGCCGCCGCCGGCGGTCGGCTGGGTGCCGACGGTGTTCGAGAGGTGCACCAGCAGCGGCTCCTCGCCCGGGCGACGGGCGTCGTACTCGGCCGCCACCTCGAGGGCCGCCTCCTCCAGGCGGTTGGCGACCTCTTGGGTTTGTGCGGCCGGGGTGCCGAGGGGCATCTTGAGGTAGGCGACCATATTGTCGGCGTCGATGCTCGGCATGAAGTTGAACTGCAAAATGCCGCTCACCAGCAGACCCACGGTGAGGGCCAGGGTCGCCACGCCGGAGGAGAGAGAGACGTAGCGCCAGTTGAGGGCGGTGTCGAGAAGGCGCCGGTAGGGGCCCTGCACGAAGCGCTCGAGGCTGCCCGAAACCCGCGTCTGGAGGGCCTCGAGCCAGCCCTGGGGCGCGGCCAGCAGTCGGGCCAAGGGGCCCGGGCTCTCACGACGGTCGCCCGAAAGGTGAGCCGGCAGGATCAGCAGGCTCTCGACCAGCGACATCATCAGCACGGCGATCACCACCGCCGGGATGTTGCGCATCAGCTTGCCGAGTGAGCTGTCGACCAGCAGCAGAGGCATGAAGGCGGTCACCGAGGTGAGCACCGCGAAGGTCACCGGACCGGCCATCTCCCTCGCTCCCAGGATCGCCGCCTCGATCGGCCTCTTGCCCCGCTCGATGTGGGAGTAGATGTTCTCGCCCACGATGATCGCGTCGTCGACCACGATGCCGAGGGCGACGATGAAGGCGAAGAGCGAGATCATGTTGATCGTCACGTCGAAGTTCGGCAGCAGGTAGAGCCCGCCCAGGAAGGAGATCGGGATGCCCATGGTGGTCCAGAAAGCCAGGCGCATGTTGAGGAAAAGAGCCAGGCAGATGAAGACCAGAACGAGCCCCAGGGCGGCGTTTTTGAGCAGCAGGCCGATGCGCTGACGCAGCACCTGGGAAGCGTCCTGCCAGGTGGCGATCTCGACCCCGGGTGGCAGCGTGGAGCGCGCCTCCTCGATATAGGCGCGGGCCGCGTCGGTAACGCCGATGGCTCCTTCGTCGCCGGTGCGGTAGAGCTGCACGAAGGCCGCCGGACGGCCGTCGAAGCGGGCCGAGATGTCGGCGTCTTCAAAGCCGTCGATCACGGTGGCGACGTCGCCGAGCCTGAGAACGCTGCCGTCGGGGCGCGAGAGGACCTCGATCTCCTCGAACTCCTGGCCGACGTAGCGCTGGCCCTCGGTGCGCAGCAGGATCTCGCCGCCGCCGGTCTTGACCGAGCCGCCGGGCACGTCGAGGGAGGCGCGGCGCACGGCGCTCGATACCGCGCTGAAGGACAGGCCGTAGCGCCGCAGGGCGTCCTCAGAAACCTCGATCGAGATCTCGTAGGGAGCCACCCCCGAGAGGTCGGCCTGGGTGATGCCCTCAAGAGCGGTGAGGTCGTCGCGCACCCGCTCGGCCAGCTGGGCCAGGGTCTTGGGCGGCACCTCTCCATAGACCACCACGCTCATCACCTGGCGGCGGGCCAGGATCTCGGAGATTTCCGGCTCCTCGGTTTCCTCGGGGAAAGTGGAGATGCGGTCGACGGCGGATTTGATGTCGTCCAGGACGCGCCGGCCGTCGGCGCCCTTGTCGACCTCGACGACCACCACGCCGATGTCCTCGGACGCCGTGGAGGTGATCGTCTTGATGCCCTGAATGGAGGCGATGGCTTCCTCGACGCGCAGCACCACGCCCTCCTCCGTCTCCTCGGGCGCCGCGCCCCGGTAAGGCACGTGGATGACCACCGAGTCGGTGTCGAACTCCGGGAAGATCTCGACCACGGCGGAGGTCAGGGAGAGGAGGCCGGCGAGGAGCACAAAAACCATCAGAAGATTGGCCGCCACGTGGTGTCCGGCGAACCACTCGATGAAGCCTCGAGGCTTGCGCCGCTTGGCCTCGGCGCGCTCCATGACTTCGAGGGCGTCGCCGATGGCGTCGGGATTTCGCTCCAGATCGCTCATGATGCGCCTCCTTCGCCGGCGACCCGCACGGTCATACCGTCGGCCGCGCCTTCGAGGGCGCTGGTGACGATCCAGAAGCCGTCGGCGCCTTCCCCTGCGTCCTCCGGCTCCAGCTCCAGCTCCAGA